>NZ_JBHXVG010000035.1:0-76047 GCF_042672405.1 Streptomyces sp. NPDC127197
TCTTCGACGAGCAACGTGCCTTCAACTCGCCTCTCGCTTCATCAACGGCAGCTGCGGCTTGACTTCTTCAGGTCCCGAGATGTCTATCGGGACACACCCCGCCAGCCCGGCACCGACAACGCACCATCCCCGGCCAACGGCCGACACTGTGACACCAGGACACCTCGGTCAGAGAAATCATAAGTCAGACCCCACGACCCGGGACAGCACCCGCCTATCCTCCCGCCCCTCACAACACATCGGCCCCTGTGTTCAAACCCGATCGTCAGTGGGGACTATTCGACAACCGACGCCCGGCGCCGACAGCACGTTCGCGAAACAAGGAGATCTCCCGGTAGGTCGAGGTTTCCGTGGCTCGCTCATGGCCGCGTACTGCGGTGGCAGCGCCCGCTGTTCGAGCGGGACGGACGTCACGAATGGCAGGCCGAGCTGGACTTCGCCTTCGACATGGTCGACCGTCAGTCCACTGGCAGCCTCGCTGCGTTCATCGCCGAGCCGATCCTCAGCACCGGCGGCATCATCGAGCCGCCCCCGGGCTACCTGGCCGCGCTCCAGAGCAAATGCCGGGAGCGAGGAACGCTGCTGATCCTCGACGAGGCCCAGTCCGGGCTGTGCCGGATCGGCGACTGGCACGCCTTCCAGCACGACGACGTCACCCCGTCCTCGCCCTCTCCACCCTGGGGGCAGGGCTTCCGGTGGCGGCCCTCGTCACCAGCGAAGAGATCGAGGATCGCTGCCGCGAGCTGGGCTACTACTTCGCCACCACCCACGTCTCCGACCCGCTCGCCGCGGCCGTCGGGCTCAGCGTGCTGCGCTTCTTGTCCGACCATGCCATGGACGAGACCGCCCGGCGCGCAGGGCCCGGCTGCGCGCCGGGCTTCTCGACCTCCAGAAGCGGCACGAGGCTTACGGCGATGTGCGCGGCCGGGGCCTGTTCCAGGGAGTGGAGCTCGTCACCGACCGCACCACCAAGGCGCCCGCCGCCGCGTACAGAGAGGCCGTCACCGCCGCCTGCTTCGAACGCGGCCTGCACCTCAACATCGTCCAGTTCCCCGGAAGCGGCAGCATCCTTCACCTGGCCCCGCCGCTTACCGCTACCGACCCGGAGCTCGACAGCGCTCTCAGCATCCTCGATCACGCGCTCACCATCCGCCGGGCAGAACAGGCGGGACGCATGACAGCAGGCGTTCCACGGCCGGAGCAGCGGGCGCACCTCGCCCGCTGCTCCGACGCCACAGGGGCAGGAGGCGCCCCGGCCGCCGCCCCACCTGAGTGACCAGCAGGCTGGCGCCGGCAGACCAAGGTCGATTGTGAGCCGGGTGCCGGTCGCCGCCACAACCTGCGCCACCGTGCTTTCCGGGGCGGGTTCGCGCAGGACGAGTCCGTGCTCGCGACGTCGAACACTCCGAGGTCGGTGATGATCCAGTCGACTACGGAGCAGCCCGTCAGCGGGAAGGTGCACCGCTCGCCGAGCGCATGCGGGTGTTGACACCGCGTAGCGGATCGGCTGCCCGGCGCTGTGTGCTCGATGGCGGCGTGGAAGGCGCGGGTGCGCTGTTCGCTGACGCAGGTGTCGACGAGGACGACGTGGTCATCGGTGACGACGAACCCGGAGTTGTTGATCTACCAGGAACCGTCGGCCCAGGCGTGGACGACGGGAGCGAAGTTCAGTTCTGGACGGTGCCGGGTGCGTCGGATGCGGAGGTGTGCGGTGTGGTCATCGGCGGCTCGTCCGGGGTGCTTGGTCGGGGTGCGAGGCGGCCCGCAGGTCGCCAGTGGGGCGGACAGCAGCCTTCGCCACACGGACGGTCTGACTGCCCAGGTGTTCGGCGGTCAGGGTGACGGTGTCGCCGGGGGCGAGCGGCGGATGGGGCGTCGAGCCCTTCGCGGCCCCACAGTTCAGCGAGGCAGCCACCGCCTCAGGTGCCCGAACCGAGGATGCCGGTGCGCACTTCGGTGCCGCGCGAGACGTGGGCGATCATCTGGGCGTAGCTGAAGTAGGCGTTGCCCGCGCGGTAGGGCTCCAGTTCGTCGGGGGTGACGAAGACGGGGGCCGAGGGTTCAATGGTCGTCACCATCGCCGGTTTCGGTAACCGGCGATCAGGGTCTATATTCCGCTCGCCACTGCCGAGATCCGGCCTCACCAGCCCCAATGCGACCACGATCGGGAGCCCAACCCGACGGGTCGAAGGACGGGGGTCGAACCATCAGTGGCTCAATGGCGGTCACAAATCGCACAACTAACTCAGCTGAGCAGCCCGCGAAAGCGCAACCCGAATGAAACTCCCTCCGGCGCAACTGCCATCGACCAGGGCGCCGCGCTCATCACTGCGCACTCCGACAAGGCCGGTTCGGCTGCGCGATGCCATTGCCTTTTCATCAGCGACCTCGATGGCGCCTGCATGGGGGCGCGGTGAGTACCCGCCGTCCAGGCAACCACCCACGGTCCCCCCGTGCGCCGCCGTACGGGCCCGCTCTTCGGGGGGTCTGCCAGTACCCCTTTCAGGGCTCCGGCGGGCGAAACGCCGTCCTACGGTGGTCCCATGGACCGCAGCAGCGAGATCCGGGAGTTCCTGCGCACCCGCCGGGCCCGGATCACCCCCGAACAGGCCGGCCTCGCCCCACACCCGGGGCCCCGCCGCGTACCGGGGCTGCGCCGCGAGGAAGTCGCCCAGCTCGCCGGGGTCAGCGTCGACTACTACGTCCGCCTGGAGCGAGGACGCACCCAGGGCGTCTCCGAAACCGTCCTGGAGGCCATCGCCCGCGCCCTACACCTCGACGAGATCGAACGCGCCCACCTCTTCAACCTCACCCAGCCCACCCCCGCCCGGACCCGCCGCAAACGGCCGCTCGCCCCCCAAAGGGTCCACCCGGTCCTGTACCGGACCCTGGACTCACTCAGCGTCCCTGCGGTGATCGAGGGGCGACGTCTAGACGTCCTGGCCGCCAACAAGCTCGCCTGCGTCCTCTACACGGACTTCGAAGCCCGGCCCCGCCGCGAGCGCAACTTCGCCCGCTACGTCTTCCTCGACGAGGCCGCCTTCACGCTGTACACCGACTGGGACCAGGTCGCCGAGACCTGCGTGGCCAGGCTCCGCCTGTATGCCGGCCGTCACCCCGACGACCCGCAGCTCACCGAGCTGATCGGCGAGCTGTCGCTGCACAGCGACACCTTCCGCAGCATGTGGGCCGACCACGACGTCCGCGCCCACACCTCCGGCATCAAACGCCTGCACCACCCGCTCGTCGGCGACCTCACCCTCGAATACGTCGTCCTCGCCGTCGAAGGCGACCCCGAACAATCCCTCGTTATCTACACTCCCGAACCCGCCTCCCCCACCGCCGAAGCCCTGGGCATCCTCGCCAGCTGGACCACCACGCCCACCACGAACCCCCACACCACCGGACAGCCACACAACCCAGCCGGCTGACACCCGCGACGCAAGCGCCGGGTCGCATCCGGAGCACAGCGGCACCGACGGTCCGCGCCTGATGGGTGCAGCGGACCTGCCGACGCAGGCCCTCATGCGCCGACGCAGCCTCCGTCATCGCAGGTGACGGGGCAGGCCAGCCGGTTACCACGCCTTGGAGACGACGCCAGTTCTCCTGCAAGTGCGCCGATGAGCAAGGCCGTTGACCTTCCACCGAGTCGAAAGCGTACGCATGTCTACTGAAGTCACTGATTCAGCTGTTCCTCCGCCGGCCACGCCCCCGTCGGAACCGTCCCGGCGCACGTTTGTCGCCACGACCGCCGCTGTCGGTGGTGCTGTGGTGGCGGGCGGCCTGGTCGTGGGACCGTTTGGCCTCGGCGCCGAGGAGGCGGCCGCCGCTGACGCGCCGCCCAGCGGCCGTGTCTCCCTGACCGTCAACGGCAAGCGGCACACCGTCACCGTCGACAACCGGACCTCGCTGCTGGATCTGCTGCGCGAGCGTCTGGAGCTGACCGGCAGCAAGAAGGGCTGCAACGCCGGTGCTTGCGGGGCCTGTACGGTCCTGGTCGACGGACGGCGGGTCAACTCCTGCCTGACGCTGGCGGTCCGGCTGGAGGGCGCCGAGGTCACCACCATCGAGGGCCTGGCCGACGGCGACGAACTGCACCCGCTGCAGCAGGCGTTCATCGAACAGGACGCCTTCCAATGCGGCTACTGCACCCCCGGTCAGATCATGTCCGGTGTCGGCTGCATCCAGGAGGGTCACACCGGCTCCAAGGAGGAGATCCGGGAGTGGATGAGCGGCAACATCTGCCGCTGCGGCTGCTACGTCAAGATCGTGCGGGCGGTCGAGCAGACCGCGCACGGGAAGTGAGTGCCATGTACCCCTTCTCGTACACCACGGCGGACACCACCCGCGAGGCCCTGGACGCGGGCCGGCGCGGCGGGCGGTACATCGCCGGCGGCACAACCCTGGTCGACCTGATGCGCGAGACCGTCGAACGCCCCAGAACCCTGGTCGACATCAGCGCACTGCCGCTGCGCGAGATCACGGTCACCCGGAGCGGGGGCCTGCGCATCGGGGCACTGGTCCGGATGGCCGAGGCCGCCGCCCACTCCGGGGTGCGCGCCTTGTATCCGGTGGTTTCACAGGCACTGGAGCTGAGCGCTTCCGCCCAGCTGCGCAACATGGCCACCATCGGCGGGAACATCATGCAGCGCACCCGGTGCACGTACTTCCGTGACGTCACCGCGAACTGCAACAAGCGCGAACCCGGCTCGGGCTGCGCGGCGCTGGAGGGCTTCAACCGCACCCACGCGATCCTAGGCACCTCCGAGGACTGCGTGGCCACCCACCCCTCCGACGTGGCCGTCGCCTTCGCCGCGCTGGAGGCGACCGTCCACCTGCTCGGTCCGGGCGGGGAACGCAGCGTCCCCTTCGACGACTTCTTGCTGCGGCCGGGCAGTACTCCCCACCGCGAACAGGCCCTTCGACAGGGCGAGTTGATCACCGCCGTGGAGATCCCGGCCCACCCCCGCCCCCTGAAGTCCGGCTATCTGAAGGTCCGCGACCGCCAGTCGTACGAGTTCGCC
Organism: Streptomyces sp. NPDC127197; assembly: GCF_042672405.1. Lineage (NCBI taxonomy): Bacteria > Bacillati > Actinomycetota > Actinomycetes > Kitasatosporales > Streptomycetaceae > Streptomyces > Streptomyces sp. NPDC127197. The sequence continues at coordinate 5,025 of NZ_JBHXVG010000035.1, forward strand.
CTGACGTCCGCGGCTGTCGCCCTGCACGTACGCGGCGGGCGGATCCAGGAGGCGAAGGTCGCCGCCGGAGGCGTCGGCACCGTGCCGTGGAAGCTGCCCGCCGTCGAGCGTCACCTCATCGGCGAACGGCCGTCCGCAAGCCTGTGGGCCGCGGCGGCCGAACGCGCGGCCGACGGGGCCCGCCCCCTGGAGCACAACCGCTTCAAGGTCGAGTTGCTGAAGCGGACCGTCGAACGCCAGCTGCGCGTCGTAGGAGGTACCAAGTGAGCCCCCAGCCGCAGGCAGCCGTCGGAGCGCCGCTGTCCCGCGTGGACGGCCGGCTGAAGGTGACCGGGAAGGCGACGTACGCCGCCGAGCACGACATCAAGGGCGTGGTTCACGCGGTCGTCGTCGACAGCACCGTCGCCCGCGGCCGGATCACCGGCATCGACACTCGCGCCGCCCTCGCCCAGCCCGGCGTCCTGAAGGTGATCAGCCACCTCAACGCGCCGAAGCTGGCCTACCGCGACAACCCCGCCTCGATCGACCCGCTGGAGGGCGATCGACTGCACGTCTTCCAGGACGACCAGGTCCTCTTCCACGGGCAGCCGGTCGCCGTCGTCGTCGCCACCGCGCTGGAGACGGCGCAGCACGCGGCGAGCCTGGTGAAGGTCTCCTACGACGCCCGGCAGCCGTCGGCCGACATGGCCGACCCGGCCGACCGCCCGGACTGGAAGCCCATCACCTATGCGCGCGGTGACGCGGACAGGGCGCTCGGCTCCGCCGCGGTACGGCTGGACGTGACGTACCGGCTGGGCCGTAACCACCACAACCCGATGGAGCCGCACGCCACCATCGCCCGCTGGGACGGGGACAAGCTGACCCTGTGGGACAAGACCCAGTGGGTGCCCGGCACGCAGGTCGAGCTGGCCGCCGTGTTCGGTATCCCGCCGGAGTCGATCCGGGTCATCTCGCCGTTCGTCGGCGGCGGGTTCGGCGGCGCGATCCGCTCCTGGCCGCACGTCACGATCGCGGCCGTCGCCGCCCGTGAGACGGGCCGCCCGGTCAAGCTCGTGCTTTCGCGCAAGCAGCTCTACTTCGGGGTCGGTTACCGGCCCACGTACGAGTTCCGGCTGGGCCTGGGCAGTGACCGGCGCGGACGCCTGACCGCCATGGTCAACGACGTCACGGCCGAGACCTCGACGTACGAGAACTTCGTGGAAGAGGGCATCCTGGCCCCGGGCAACATGTTCTACAGCACGCCCCACGTCCGCCAGGAATACCGGACGGTGTCGCTCGACGTGAACACGCCGTGCTGGATGCGCGGGCCCGGCTACGCCACCGGTTCCTTCGCCGTCGAGTCGGCGATGGACGAACTCGCCCACGAACTGGGCATCGACCCGATCGAGCTGCGCCGGCGCAACGAGCCGGCCGAGGATGAGTCGAACGGACTGCCGTTCTCCACCCGGCGGCTGCGCGAGTGCTACACCACCGGCGCCCGCGAGTTCGGCTGGAACCGCCGCAACCCCAAGCCCCGCTCGATGCGCGACGGCGACTGGCTGATCGGCACCGGCATGGCCGCCTGCGTCTACCACCACCTCTACTGGGCAGCCCAGGCGTCGGTCCGGCTCAACGCCGACGGCACGGCCCTGGTCGAGGCCGCGACCAGCGACATGGGCCCCGGCACCTACACCTCCCAGAACCAGCTCGCCGCCGACGCCCTCGGCCTGACGATGCGCAACGTGACCTTCCGGCTCGGCGACTCCCGCATGCCGCTGACCCCGCCGCACGGCGGCTCCATGACCATGGCCATGGTCGGCTCCGCCGTCCAGGACGGCTGCGACAAGCTGCGCAAACAGGCCATCGAACTCGCCGTCGAGGATGAGGACTCGCCGCTGTACGGCGCCGACGCCGACACCATCGTCGTACGCGGCGGCCGACTGTACGTGAAGGACAACCCCGCGCGCGGGGAGACCTACCAGCGGCTGCTGTCCCGCAACAACCGCACCCACCTCGAGGTGCTCGGCACCTACACTCCCGAAGCGTCCCACCGGGCCTCGGTGCACTCCTACGGCGCGGTGTTCGCCGAGGTCGCCGTCGACGCCCGCCTCGGTCTCGTCCGGGTGCGGCGGATGCTCGGCGTGTACGACGTGGGCCGCATCATCAGCCCCAAGCTCGCCGACAGCCAGGCCCTCGGAGGCATGGTCGGCGGCATCGGGCAGGCCCTGCTGGAGCACACGGTCATGGACCAGCGCGACGGCCGGATCGTCAACGCCGACCTCGCCAACTACCTCGTCCCCGTCAACGCCGACATCCCCGACCTCAAGGCCATCTACCTCGACGGCGAGGACCACGAGGCCGACCCCATCGGCGTCAAGGGCATCGGCGAAGTCGTCCAGCTCGGAGTGGCCGCCGCCCTCGCCAACGCGGTCTTCCACGCCACCGGCCGCCGCATCCGCGAACTGCCCATCACGGCCGAAGCCCTGCTCTGAACAACCGGGCTCGCCACGACCGCCCTGCGGGCACCCCCCCCGGCCACGCAGGGCACACCCAGGGCCGCCGCCGCGAACTCCGTTCCCCCGCGGCGCGGCGGCGGCCCGTTCACCACATCCCTTGAGGAAGACCCGTCCATGCTGAACATCGCGGAAACGCTGTACGCCTGGTGCCGGGAAGGCCGTCCCTTCGCCCTCGCCACCGTCGTCGACGTCAGCGGCAGCGCGCCCCTGCCGCCCGGCACCGCGCTCGCCGTGAGCGCGGACGGCGACGTGATCGGCAGCGTCTCCGGCGGTTGCGTGGAGGGAGCGGTCTACGAACTGTGCCGGGAGACGCTCGAATCCGGCGGTGCTCCGGTACTGACGCGCTTCGGCTACTCGGATTCCGACGCCTTCGCCGTGGGCCTGACCTGCGGTGGCGAGATCGAGATCCTGGTACAGCGGGTGGATCCCGCGGTGCAGCCCCATCTCACCGCAGCCCTCGCCGAGATGGTCGCGAGCCGGCCCGCCGCGCTGGCCCAGGTCGTGGACGGCCCGGAAGAACTCCTCGGCGGCACCCTTTACGTTCCTGCCGAGGGCCCGTACGACGGAATCCTGGGCGGACAACGCGAGGACGAGGCCGTGGCGGCGCGGGCACGTGCGCTGCTGCGGGCAGGCCGCACCGGCCGGATCGAGGTCGGCGGGGACGCCGACACCTGCCCCGAGCGGTTGTCCGTCCTCGTCCACACCAGTGCCCAACCTCCCCGGATGCTGATCTTCGGCGCCGTCGACTTCGCCGACGCGCTGAGCGAGGCGGGGCGCTTTCTGGGCTACCGGGTCACGGTGTGCGACGCCCGCCCCGTCTTCGCCACCCGCGCACGCTTCCCGCACGCGGACGAGCTCGTGACCGACTGGCCGCACCGGTACCTGGCCGCCACCGAAGTGGACGCCCGCACCGCCATCTGCGTCCTCACCCACGACGCCAAATTCGACATCCCCCTCCTGCGCCTCGCGCTGAGCCTTCCGGTCGGCTACATCGGGGCCATGGGCTCGCGGCGCACCCACGAACAGCGCCTGGAACTGTTGCGGGAGGCCGGCGTACCGGAGGCGGACCTCGCGCGCCTCCACTCCCCCATCGGACTCGACCTGGGTGCCCACACACCCCAGGAAACGGCCGTCTCCATCACCGCCGAGATCATCGCCCACACCCACGACGGCACGGGCCTGCCCCTGTCCCGCCGTACCGGCCCGATCCATGCCCCGAGGTCGGCGTCATGGAGGGGGCACTGGCGGACCCCCCGAAAAGCAGTACCCCATACGCGGGCCCAACGCTGCCCGACGGATGGTTGCCTGGATGAGGAAACCGAAGAACGGAGTTATCTGATGCAGCACGTCTCACTCGGTGGGCTGAACGTCTCCCGGATCGGCCTGGGCGCCATGGGGATGTCCGCCTTCTACTCCGGCGCGAGCACCGACGACGCCGAGTCGATCCGCGCCATCCACCGGGCACTGGACCTGGGCGTCACCCATCTCGACACGGCCGAGATCTACGGGCCGTTCATCAATGAGGAACTGGTCGGCCAGGCTCTCCGAGGCCGCCGCGACCAGGTCGTGCTGGCGACGAAGTTCGGCATGTTCTCGCACTCCGACGGCGAACCCTACGTCCTCGACAGCAGCCCGGCGAACATCCGCACCGCCGTCGAAGGCTCCCTGAAGCGGCTCGGCACCGACCACATCGACCTGTACTACCAGCACCGGCTCGACCCCAACACCCCGATCGAGGAGACCGTCGGCGCCCTGGCCGAGCTGGTCGCCGAGGGCAAGGTCCGCCACATCGGCCTGTCCGAGGCCGGGGTCGAGACGATCCGCCGCGCCCACGCCGTCCACCCGGTGGCCGCGCTGCAGACCGAGTACTCCCTGTGGACGCGCGACGTGGAGGCCGAACTGCTGCCGCTGCTGCGCGAACTCGGCATCGGCCTGGTGCCCTACTCGCCGCTCGGCCACGGCTTCCTCACCGGCACGTTCCGCTCCACCGACGACATCGCCGACGACGACTGGCGCAAGACCAACCCGCGCTTCACCGGCGAGAACCTCCAGCTCAACCTGCGCATCGTCGACGAGGTCCAGGCCATCGCCACCGAGGCCGGCGCCACAACGGCCCAGATCGCCCTGGCCTGGCTCCTCGCTCAGGGCGACGACATCGCCCCGATCCCAGGCACCAAGCGAGCCGCCCGCGTCGAGGAGAACACCGCCGCCGACCGCATCCAGCTCAGCACCGGGCAGCTCGAACGGCTGAACAACCTCACCCCGCCCGCCGGTGAGCGCCACGACGAGAGCAACATGGCCTCCATCGAGCGCTGACCGCCGTCCAGCTCTGTGCTCTGCCCTGAGAGCCGGTCTGTCACCGGCCGCGGACCCGGCGACCGCTCGGGCCAGGGCGGCAGCAGCGGCTCGATCAGCGCCCACGAGTCGTCATCCACGATCCACGGCCGAGTACTCACAGCAGCACGAACGGCCGAATCGCCAGACCAGTCACGCCCGACCAGGGCAACCGAACAAGATCGTGTTACGAGCTCCAAGGGGGTACTGACAGACCCCTGGACGAAGGAGACCCCCTTCAGCCGGCCGACACCGGGCCTGCGGATGCTTAACTGAATTCGAGCAGGGGGACGGCTTGGCGAGGAGAAAGCATAGCCTCGCGAAATCAGTTCCATTGCATGGTCACCAATCGTCTGACTGTGACTTGAAAGCGGCCAAGCCAACCAATACGGCGATTCAGGAATTACACAATCGCCTCAGCCGAGCAGAAGGTCGCCGCCCCTGCAGGCTCAGTTCCACACCTACCGCGACCTGCCGGCATCTCTCGCGCTCAACGATCAGCCGCCTTCAGCAAACCCAAGTTGAAGTTAAAGAACGAAGGGGAGAAGAACCGTCGTGAACCGCCGTAAATTCGTGGCCGCCGGCCTTGGAGTAGGCGCAGCATCTTTCCTGCCTCTTTCAGCGGCGCAGGCAAAAACACCAAAACCTTCCGCGCCGAGTTCACGCCCGTCGAGCCCGCAACGCCGCATGCTCGGCTCGCTGGAAGTCTCTGCCCTGGGGATGGGCTGCCAGAACTTCGCCGGGATGTATGGCCCACCGATTGACATGGAGGAGTCGATCCGGGTAATCCGGGCGGCCTATGACCGGGGCGTTACGTTTTTCGATACCGCCGAAGTCTACGGGCCGTTCCTTGGCGAGGAGATAGTCGGCAAGGCACTGAAGCCGATACGCGACCGGGTGGTTATCGCCACCAAGTTCGGGTTCGACATCACGCGGAAGGGCGAGGTTCGGGGACTCAACAGCCGTCCCGACCACATCAAGCGGGTGACCGAAGAGTCGCTCCGGCGCCTGAAGACTGATTACATCGATCTTATGTATCAACATCGCGTTGATCCCAAGGTGCCCATCGAGGAGGTGGCCGGGACGGTCCAGGAGTTGATCTCCGAGGGCAAAATCCGCCACTTCGGCCTGTCTGCTGCGGGCGGAGCGACCATTCGCCGCGCGCACAAAGTGCAGCCGGTCACGGCGGTGCAGAACGAATACTCCATCTGGACACGTGATCCGGAGATAGAAGTTCTCCGGGCCTGCGAAGAGCTGGGCATCGGATTCGTACCGTGGAGTCCGCTCGGAATGGGTTATCTGACCGGCACCGTCACCCCGATGATGGTGCATGGCCCCGCGGATTTGAGGGCTACACTACCCCGCTTCACCCCGGAGGCGCGCCGCGCAAACTGGCCCGTCGTCGAACTGCTGCAGCGCGTGGGGGCACGCAAACAAGCGACGCCTGGCCAAATAGCACTCGCCTGGCTGCTCGCTCGCAAGCCGTGGATCGTGCCCATTCCGGGGCCGACCACACAGGGGCACATGGAAGAAAACATGGACGCACTTCAGGTCCAGCTGACCGCCGCCGACATCGAAGAAATTGAGAACGGCTTCGCTCAAATCCAGGTGCAGGGCGCGCGATTGAGCGAACCGATGCTTGCGATCATCGACGTCGGGGCCAAGCTGGGGACGAGCTCAGACGGTGGGCACGGCAATTCGCCCCTGCCGTAGAAGCCTTCCGCTGACCGTTCGACAGTCTGGATCAGTCGAACACGGTTCCTGTTTGGGTGATCTCTCGGCAGCCGTGGCATAACGGCAGGGCCTCCTGGTGGCTCGGGGTTGCGATCCCGACCGAGCAGCACCAGGAGGCCCTGTTCCGCAGTCTTTCGTGCTCGCCGTCCGCAGGGTCCAACGCGACGTCACCGGAGTGTGACCGCCTCGCGCACAGGTTCGGCAACGCGGCGGACGGGTCCGGGCCGCGTGCGGTGTTACGGCTCCGGCCTGACGGAGGCGGAGTGGCACGTCGTCAGGCCGTTGCTGCCGATTCCCGCATGGCTTCAGGACAGGAGCGGGCGGCCGGAGGGCTATTGCCACCGCGTGATGCTGGAGGCGGTCCGCTATGTCGTCGACAACGGCGTCAAGTGGGTCAACCTGCCCCGTGACTTCCCGCCGTACCGGCGTGTGCACGCGTTCACCCGCCGCTGACGGGCGACGGGTCTACTCGCCGAACTCCACGACCGGCGCGCGACAAGGTCCGTCAGCAGGAGGCCGCCCACCGGACCCGACGACTGCCATCGTGGACTCGCAGTCGGTGCGGGCGGCGGCGGACATCCCGCGCTCAACGTCCTGCGGGGACGGCGGGAAGAAGGTGGCAGGCCGCAAGCGGCACCTGGTCGTGGACTGTCTCGGCCTGGTGCTGGCGGTGGTGGTGACCGCGGCGAGCGTGCAGGACCGCGACGCGGGAATGCCGCTGCTTGAGCGATTGCGCACCTTGTATTTCTCCATCCACCTGGTCTGGGCGGACGGCGGCTATGCGGGCCGGCTGGTGGACTGGGCGGCCGAGAAGTGCGGGCTCACCCTTCAGATCGTCAAATCCTCCTAGGACACGGCGGGGTTCGTGGTGCTGCGCGCAGGTGGGTGGTAGAGAGAACGCTGAGCTGGTTGATGCGTCCGTGTCTCTGGTGCGTGACTACGAGACGCTTCCCTCCATGCACGAGACCATGGCGCTGTGGCCCATGATCATGCTCATGACGCGTTCGTCGTCGCCGACCTGGCGGTCGCGCAGACCCGGGACGACCCTGCCGGACGCCGCGACGAACGCGTGGCAGGCGGTGACCAGGTCCAGGAACTCCACCGACCGGTCGATCGCGCGGATCGCCGGGGCGCCGGGGCTGTTGCGCTCGAAGTCCTCGCGGGCCTGCTGGCCGCGTTCGACCTGGGCGGTTGACCTGGTGGCGGGCGGTGTCGTCGCCCATCGCCTTGAACGCGACTTCCGGCCGACGCAGCAGACCCGTGGTCACCTCGGTAGCGACGCTCTCGTCCCTGGTCAGTTCCTCGACGACCTTCACCTTGTCGGCCGGGGTGACCTTCGCGACGACCGTGGGACGGCGCAGGATGTCCTGGGGCGAGCGCGGCGGCGACGTCGTCCTCGCGGGACAGCTCCGCCGCTGCCCTCACCTTGTCCTCGGGCTTGACCTGGGCGACCACGGCCGACCGCCGCAGCAGGTCACCGTCGCGGCGACCTCCTCGTCCTTGGCGAGGGTGTGGATGGCGCTGCGAGGGTGTGGATGGCGCTGATCTTCTCCAGCGGCGTGACCGGCTTGGCGACCTGACGGCCCGTGCGGCGTTTGGCCTCGTCCAGCGTCCACCGGGACCTGCCCGGCGGCGGCGTGAGGATCGTCGCGAATCGTTCCTCCTCGTCGGCGATCGACGCGAGGACGTTGTGGACGGCGAAGGACACCTCCGCAACCTGGCGGGCTACGCCACCATGGGCGGCCTCGGCCTGGCTCCCCCGCTCGTCCTCACCGCCGTACATGCCACACGGACCGACATGCCCCGGGGACGCCGCAGTGAGCCGCCTCCGCTCCGGTGGCCCCAAGCCCCTACTGGCCGGTTCGGAGCGGGCCTGCCCGGCCACGTCGGGTGCCCGTTCCGGCTGGCTCAGCAGTGCGGCGGCCTGCAGTCGCGACAGAGCCGGTTGCGACCGGGCGTGCGGCGGTGACACGGACGGCGCGGGGTGTGCACACCGGTCATGAAGCCGGCACCGACCACGGCGACTCGCAGAGCACTCATGAATTCCTCGCTCCGGCAGCGGTGGTGACCGGACGGCTGCGGTAGCGGTGGACGAGCTCCCGGGCCGCCACCTGCATGCGCACCGGCGGCAGTCCCGCCCGTATCTGCAGGAGGTCGTCGAGGACCATCTCCCCGATCTTCTCGAAAGCCGCGGGGATGCCGCCGGCCCGGTGCGCGGACAGGACGAGCCCCTCCACCGCACGGGCGGGGTGATCGGCCGGCACCGGCTCCTCGGGCCACACATCCAGTGCCGCGACGAAGCGGCCCTCGCTCACGAGCTCGACCAGGGCAGTGAAGTCAGCGACTGCGGCCCGGCTGACCAGAACCAGGCGAGTGCCGGGGCGCAGTCGGCGCAGGCGTGCCTTGCTGAGAAGCTGCTCGCTCTCCTCGGTGATCGTGGCCAGGACGAACAGGACCTGGCTGGTCTCCAGTACCTCGTCGAGCGAGGCCGGGATCACTCCGTGCTCCTCCAGGTAGCTGTCCGGCAGCCACGGGTCATAGACCCGGACAACGGCCCTGAACGGCACCAGCAGTTCGTGCAGCGCGCGGCCGAGGTTGCCGAAGCCGATGAAGCCGATCTCGGCGCCGCGCAGCAGGATGGAGTCGGCGTTGGACGCGAAGGTGTAACCCTCGGTGCCGGCCCGGAAGGCGCGGTCCTCCCGCGTGATGCCCCGCGCCAGGTCGAGCGCCAGACCGAGGGAGTACTCGGCCACGGCCTGTGCGTAGGCGGGTCCGCAGCCGAGCACGCGGACGCCGCGGTCCGCGCAGGCCGCGTAGTCGACATTGGGGAAGAAGTTGCCCTCGATGTTGCACAGGGCGCGCAGGCGCACGGCACGCTCGACGCGTTCGGCGGGCAGGTCGGGCTGGCCGACCACGGCGAAGGCCCGGGGAAGCGCGAGGTCCAGCTGCCGTTCGGCGTCGGAGTGGCCATCGAGGTCGAGGACCTCGAACTCCTCATGCAGCCGGCGCAGGGTCTCCTGGCTGAAGATCTGCTCGGTGGACTGGGGCGCCGGGTGCAGGACGACGAGTTCCTGGTGATCGGTCATCAGACGGCTTTCTGTGGGCGGAGAAAAGGCGGGCCGGAGGCGGTATGGCGTTCAGGAAGTGACACCGCAGGTGAGCGCGGGCGCGGCGAAGCCTTCGCTCGGAGGTGAAGCCGAGCATGCGGCGGCGAGGGAGTCCAACTCTGCGCGTCACCACCGGGCTTCGGGCTCCCTCGCCTGCGCGCAGCCGAGGCAATGGGAACTGCTCACGGAACACCTCAACGGAACACCAGCGACCACGACCGGAATCGTCTCGCCAGTGTTCCGTTGTTTGAGGTCAGTTCGCGGAGTGCTTGAGCTGCTTTCCGAAGAACTCAACCAGCTTGGGCACCGCCCTGTTCACGTCCTTGTCGTACATGCTCATGTGAGTACCACCCGGGACGACGAAAAGTTCCTTTTCGCTCGTCGCCTCCTTGTACGCCCGATCGCTGTGCCACTTGGAGCCCGCCTCGCTACCAGCGATCAAGAGCAGCGGCTGCGTCAGCAAGGTGTCGATACCGTCGAAGGCGTCGAACGCGTAGATCTTGTCCATGCTGCTCTTCAGGAAACGGTTCGGCGAGTTTTCATGCTTCCACCGGTCCGCCTGCCGGTAGTACTCGCTGGCTTCCACCATATCGGGCTCGGTGACACCCTCAACCGAGTCGGGTACGTACGGAAGCATCGTGGGCTGAGCGCCGTTGGCCACTGCTGTGCGCTCCTGAGCGACATCCTCAAGACCGGCGCGCAGCTCCTCGGCAGTTCCCGTTCCCCTCCAGCCCTGACGGACACCGTCACCGTAATTGAACGAGGCCACGCCGGCGACCGCCTTGATGCGGTGGTCAGTCATCGTGGCGTTGATCGCGTATCCGCCGCCGGCGCAAATGCCGAGAGCCGCAATCCGCTCACGATCAACGGTGCGAAGCGTAGTGAGGTAGTCGACCGCGCTGCGTACGTCTTCCACCCGCTGCGCAGGGTCTTCGATCAGACGCGGCTGCCCCTCGCTCTCCCCCTGATGGGACGCGTCATAGGCCAGCGCGATGTAGCCCTGCTGCGCCATGCGGTAGGCGTAAAGGCTTGCGGTCTGCTCCTTGATACCGCCGGCCGGATGCACGACGACGATCGCCGGGTACTTCTTGCCCGGCTTCATCTTGGCCGGCGCGAACTGCACGCCGGCCATGTCGAGTTCCCCGTTCTTGAACGTGACCTGCTTGCGCGTGACAGTGCGGTCTCCGCGGACCGTCTTTTCGAAGTCCGCCAAGCTGGTGATCGTAGCCTGGTTTGTAGTAGCGCCCGCATTGGCAACCGTAGCGCCCGAATTGGAACTCTTGCTGCTGGCGAATGCAATGGGGGTTGCAAGGCTCATCAGGGCGACGCCAAGGACCAAGACCCTCCTGGCCGCCAACGTCCGTGTGGTGCGGGTCAGCCTGTTTGTCATCGTGTAACTCCTGGATCGCTGGTTTGGTTGTCTGGCCACTTCCAGGTCGCAGGCCGACGCTGGATGACCATGTAAGGGGACTGCTTTCGCGGGGCTGTGTTCTTCTCCTCGCAGGCCGTGGCCGGCGTGGACGCCACGCTCAGGCGTCGGTGTCGTCGTGGCCGAGGTTGCCGCCCAGCTCACGGGAGGCTTCGGCCTGGGCGAGGAGTTCCCTGGCCTTGGCCGAGACGCCCTCGATGGCGTCGGCGCCGGCGACGAAGCGCAGCGGCGGCTGGGCCTGGCCGGCGAGGGTCAGCAGGGCGTGGGCGAGCTTGGCGGGGTCGCCGGGCTGCTGTCCGTTGATGCTCTTCCAGGCTTCGACCGTGGCGGTGGTGCGCTCGGCGTAGTCGTCGATGGTCGGCTCGGGCCAGGTGGTGGAGGCGTCCACGAGCAACTCGGTACGGAAGTAGCCGGGCTCCACGATCGTGGTACGGATGCCGTACGGCTTGATGTCGTGGTGCAGGGCTTCCATCCAGCCCTCGACGGCGAACTTGGAGGCCGCGTAGGCGGAGGTGAACTCCGTGCCGACCTGACCGGCGAGCGAGGAAATCGTGATGACGTGGCCGTCGCGCTGCCTGCGCATGACGGGCAGGACGGCACGCGTGACGTTCATCGGGCCGAAGAGGTTGGTCTCGATCTGCTGGCGCATGTGCTCCGGGGAGATCTCCTCGAAGTAGCCGGCGAAGAAATTCCCGGCATTGTTGATTAGGACGTCGATGCGGCCGAACCGGTCGACCGCGGCCTGCGCGGCCGCCTGCGCGTCCTCCAGGCTGGTCACATCCAGCTTGGTGACCAGGAGGTTGTCCTGCGGTCCGCCCAGGGTCTTCTCGACCTCCTCGGGGCGGCGGCCGGTGGCGACGACCTGGTGACCGGCCGCGAGTGCCTCGCGGACGATGTCCGTGCCGAGACCGCGTCCGGCACCGGTGACGAAGATGACCTTGCTCATGAGAGTTCCTTGCTTCGGGCTGCGCATACGGCGCCCGATGTTGGGGGGTGGGGTGGTTGACGGGTTGCGTCGGCGGGGGCCGGGCTGTGGCGGCCAGGCGCTGGAGGGGATCAGCCCTGTTCGGTGGGCATGATCCACAGCTCGCCGATGGCGGTGTGCCGGGGGCGGGTGACCATGTAAGCGACGCCGTCGGCGATGTCCTCGGCGGCGAGGATCTCGATCGACTCGATGACGGGGTCGACCAGCTCGCTGCGGACCTCGGGCGTGTTGTGGCCGACCAGCTCGGTTTCCACGGCACCCGGCTCCAGGACACCGACGCGCACGTGGCGCTGGGCGAGTTCCTGGCGCAGGGACTCGGTGAATCCGTTCACGCCGAACTTGGTGAGGTTGTAGACGCCATAGCCCTTGCTGGCCACGCGGCCCGCCTGCGAGCTGATGTTGACGATGTCGGCGACCTGGCGCGGGCCCTGTTCGGCGGCCCGCAGCAGATGCGGCAGCGCGGCACGGGTCGTGTAGAGCAGGCCCTGCAGGTTGACGGCGATCATGCGGTCCCACTCCTCGGCGTCCGCGCCGACAACGGGGCCCAGGAGCATCAGTCCGGCGTTGTTGACCAGCGTGTCCAGCCGTCCGAACCGCTCGACGACCTGCTCCACGGCCCCTTCGGCCTGGTTACGGTCAGCGATGTCCGCTTCCACCACCAGCGCGGTGCCGCCCGCCTTCTCGATCTCGGCGGCGAGGTCTTCCAGGCGGTCCTTGCGGCGGGCCACGAGCGCGACGGATGCACCGTGCTCGGCGAGCCCGCGGGCGGTAGCGGCGCCGATCCCGCTGCTCGCGCCGGTGACGAGAGCGACGGTGCCGGTCAGTTTCGATGCCACGAGGCTTGTCCTCTTCTCCAGACGTATGGGCGCGGGGGCAGGCAGAGGGCATTACCGAGTCCCTATGCGCTCCGTCTCGCACGCACTGCGCACATCGGCATCGTCGTGCGGATGCCGTGGGCAGTGTCGTGAGCCCGCTATCCAGGCAACCACCCGCGAACGCCCCGTGGGCCGCCGTAAAGGGCACCGCTCTTCCGGGGGTCTGCCAGTACCCCCTTCCAGGGCGCCGGCCTGCCAGTCCCCGCCGTACGGTGGTCCCATGGACCGCAGCAGCGAGATCCGTGAGTTCCTGCGCACCCGCCGGGCCCGGATCACCCCCGACCAGGCCGGCCTCGTCCCGCACGGCGGCGCCCGCCGCGTACCGGGGCTGCGCCGTGAGGAGGTCGCGCAGCTCGCCGGGGTCAGCGTCGACTACTACGTCCGCCTGGAGCGAGGACGCACCCAGGGCGTCTCCGAAACTGTCCTGGAGGCCATCGCCCGCGCCCTACAGCTGGACGACACCGAACGCGCCCACCTCTTCGACCTCACCCAGCCCAAGCCCACCGCCCGGACCCGCCGCAAGCGGCCGCTCGCCCCCCAGCGAGTCCACCCGGTCCTGTACCGGACCCTGGACTCCCTCAGCGTCCCCGCGGTGATCGAGGGGCGACGTCTAGACGTCCTGGCCGCCAACAAGCTCGCCTGCGTCCTCTACACGGACTTCGAAGCCCGGCCCCGCCGCGAGCGCAACTTCGCCCGCTACGTCTTCCTCGACGAGGCCGCCTTCACGCTGTACGCCGACTGGGAGCAGGTCGCCGGCGACTGCCTGGCCATGCTGCGCCTGTATGCCGGACGCCACCCCGACGACCCGCAGCTCACCGAGCTGATCGGCGAGCTGTCCCTGCACAGCGACACCTTCCGCAGCATGTGGGCCGATCACAACGTCATCGCCCACAACAGCGGCACCAAACGCCTCCACCACCCGCTCGTCGGCGACCTCACCCTCGACTACGTGGTTCTGGCAGTAGAAGGCGACCCCGAACAGACCCTGGTCATCTACACCCCGGAGCCCGCGTCCCCCTCTGCCGAAGCCCTCAACATCCTCGCCAGCTGGACCAGCACGTCCACCACCCGCCCCCACACCTCCGGACAGACGCACAACCCAGCCGGCTGACACCCACGGACATGCTCAGGGCGGCCCCGGTCTGTGTGCCCCGGCTCAGTGAGCCGGGGCCTGCGGTGGCTGACGCCGCCGCGCGCTGCCCGCCTCGGTGGTCACCAGGCGACCGACAGTTCGCGGACGCCCCCGCCGTGCAACTGCATGGCCACCATGTCCAGGATCTCCTCGCTTGAAGTCCGCGAGGAGCAGGGGAGCGCCTGGGCCGATACGGCGGGCGACAGCTTGGCTCCTACATCCCATGCCGGTGATTACTGCCACGTTCCGCGACATGTTCACTTCCTTTCTCACACGCAGCCGCTGGCCGCGACCGGTACCTGACGGTGACGAGATCTCGCACCGCTCCGGCCGAGTCGGGCACGGCACGCGCCGGGCCAACAGCAACTCGGCGCTTTCCCGAAGAGCGCGCTGTGGCCGCGGCACATCGCAGACCGCATAGCGAGCTGCCGCCGCGCCCAGACTAGGCAGACTCATTCGATCTTGCCAAGATGGAAAACTTGCCAAGATGGAAAAGATCCTGGATGGTTGTCGGCATGACAAGAGAACCGAGTCTGCGTGAACGGAAGAAGCTGGCGACACGCGCGGCGTTGAGCCGTGCAGCCTGGTCCCTGATGGTCAAGCGGGGGCTGGAGGCGGCGACACCGGAAGCGATCGCCGCGGCGGCGGATGTATCACCGCGCACGTTTCGCAACTACTTCGCAAGCCGTGAGGAGGCGATCCTCGACAGCTTGGTACGGAGCGGCCCATCCCTGCTCGACGCCATGCGGGCCAGGCCCATGGAGGAGCCGCCGTGGGACTCCCTGACACAGGTGCTTCCGTCCTTCGCCGCGCAATTCGTCGGTCAACGGGACAACATCGCGGTGCTGATGCGCGTGATCGGCGAGCAACCGTCGATGCAGGCGCAGCACCTTGTCACGTACAAGCAGGCCGATCAGCAGCTCGCGGAACTCATCGCCGAACGCACCGGCACCGACGCCGAGCGGGACATGACTGCCCGCCTGTTGGCCGCCGCGGCAGCTGCCGTGCTGCGGACGTCCATGGAGATGTGGGCAAAGGGCGACACCGACGTCGCACTAC
This sequence comes from Streptomyces sp. NPDC127197, assembly GCF_042672405.1. Classification (NCBI taxonomy): domain Bacteria; kingdom Bacillati; phylum Actinomycetota; class Actinomycetes; order Kitasatosporales; family Streptomycetaceae; genus Streptomyces; species Streptomyces sp. NPDC127197. Next base: position 20,175 of record NZ_JBHXVG010000035.1, read on the forward strand.
CCGATCTTGTCCGAGAGGGCCTCCTGCGGGTGCGCGCGGGCCTTCCCACCGGTGCGCCGGTGGCGGCCTCCCAGCCGTCGCCGGCTGTGTAGCTGTGCACGCGCCAGTGAGTCGCGTGGTCTCGCACGACCTCGATGAGGAGGAGCGCCTCATGGCCCCGTTCCCGTGCAGGCTGAACCGATCCGCGTTCCCTCGGCAATGCCCTGCCGCCGCACCGGCCGGGCGCCACCGCGCCATCTCACACCGGTCGGCCGGTGCAGCACCAGGGAGCCCGAGAAACCAATGAGTGCCTTCCACCCCGATCTCACGCTCGCACGCTTCCTCCCCAAGATGTCCTACGGACCCTTGATCTCGCGCATCATGCGGAGTCTGAAGCCGCGCCCGGCCGCCCCTGGGACCGACCTCACCGTTCAGGAAATAGTCGTGCCCGGGCCGAAGGGCGCACCGTCCGTCTCGCTCCGCGTCTTCCAGCCGACCGGATTGGAGGCGGCTGCTCCGGTTCTGCTCTGGATACACGGCGGCGGCCTCGTCTTCGGAGACCCGGAGCAGGACGACCGGACCAGCATCGCCTTCGCCCGCGAACTCGGCATCACCGTCGCCGCGGTCCGCTATCGACTGGCGTCGAACAGTCCCGCGCCCGCCGCCGTCGAGGACGCCTACGCCGCGCTGCGCGGCCTGACAGCGCGGGCGAGCGAACTCCACATCGACGTCGACCGCATCGCGATCGGGGGGGCCAGCGCGGGCGGTGGAATCGCCGCAGCCCTCGCGCTGCTCGCCCATGACCGCGCCGAGATCCGGCCTGTGTTCCAACTGCTGGTCTACCCGATGCTCGACGACCGCACGACGACGAGAACGGACCTGGACGCGCGGAACATTCGTCTTTGGACTCCCAAGAGCAACCAGCACGGCTGGTCGTCCTACCTCGGCGACGCCGTAGCGGGCCCGGACGTCTCCCCCTAGGCGGCCGCAGCCCGCCGCGAGGACCTCACCGGGCTCCCCCCTGCCTGGATCGGCGTCGGCACCCTCGATCTCTTCCATGACGAAGACGTCGAGTACGCGCGCCGCCTGGGCGACAGCAAAGTCCCCTGCGAACTCCACATCGTCCCCGGCGCGTTCCACGGGTTCGACGCAGTATTCCCCAAAGCCGACGTCTCACAGCAGTTCTGGCGCCGACAGGCGCGGGCGCTGGATGCCGCACTGTCCGGCTGACACACACCGGAGCGCCACTCCGCGCCATGAGCGGGACTAGCCCCTCGCCCCGCACCCGCATCGCCATCGAAGTCCTTCAGACCCCCTACGGCTGCATCGGCGCAAGAGCGCTGCCAGTTCGGGCTGAACGCCACACCCATCCCCAGCGCGGAGAAGGCGCCTGCGCCTTGCGCCCCAGCACATCCACCAGGAGCACATCATGGAAACACCGACCCCCGTCCGCGAGGCGAGCGGGCGCGAGCCGGGCTCGCCCGAGGCGGGTACATCCGACGCGGACCGGAAGATGAAGATCGTCAAGTACGTCTTCGTCTTCCTCGTGCCCTTCCTCATGGTCACGATGATGTACGCGACGTACATGGGCACCATGCACTCGCCGAAGACCCGGGACATGCCGGTCGCCGTCGTCGGCTCGGGGGCCGTGGCCCAGTCCGTCGTCGACGAGCTGGCCTCCGCCAAGGACGGAGCCGCCGAGCCCCGGCTGGTCGCCGACCGCACGGATGCACTCGACCTGCTCAAGGACCGTGACATCGCCGGCGTCCTGCAGATCCCCGCGGACGGCGCCACCGAGGCGACCCTCTACACGGCCCAGGGAGCCGGCGCCGCGCAGGCGGGAACGGTCCAGCAGCTCCTGGCCCCGGTGGCGGCGGGCCACAACTGGACGACCAAGACCGAGGACATCGCGCCGCTGCCCGCCGGTGACAGCGCGGGCATCGCGTTGCTGCTCGCCGCGATCGGCATGATGATGGTCGGGTACTCCCCGCTGAGCGGGATGACGGCGGCGGTGCCTCATCTGCTCGCCGTGCGCAGGTTCCTGCCGCTGCTGGCCAGCTGGGCGGTGGCTACCAGCTCGCTGATCTGGCTGATCCTGGGGCCGATCGTGGGCGCCATCGACGGCCATTATCTGGAGTTCGTCGGAGTCGGCCTGCTCGCGACGGGCGCGGTGGCCCTCAGCCAGCTGCTGTTCGTGAAACTCATGGGCGGACTGGCGGTGCTGCCCGGCATGCTGCTGTGGATGGTCTTCGGGGTGACCTCGTCCAACCTCGCCATACCGATCCACTCGATGCCCGGCTTCTTCGGCTTCCTGCACAACGTGCTGCCGCTGCCGGCCGCGGGTGAGGCGCTGCGCTCCATCGTCTACTTCGACGGCCGCGGCGTCGGCACCCACCTGCTCACCCTCGCCGTCTGGCTCGTCGCCGCCCTCGCGCTCGCCCTGCTGGTGGAGCGCCGCAAGGGGCTCGCCATTCCGACCACCGAGGCGGCCGAGGACCCCCACTTCCCCCGGCCCGCGATGTCCGGTGGCCCGGTGCGCTCCAAGCGGCTCCGGTACTTCGCGGTGGCCGCCTTCCCGCTGGGCATCCTCACCGTCGTCGTCGGCCTGATGAGCGCCTCCCTGCACCAGCCGCAGGTCCGCGACATGCCCGTCGTGGTCGTCGGCGCCTCCCAGGAGCAGGCCACGCAGGCGGCCCGCAGTCTTCAGGACGGCATGGGCGACCTGCTCTCCCTGACCACGAGCACCTCCCTCGACGCGGCGACGGACCAGATCCGCGAGGGCAAGACCGTCGGCGTGTACGTCCTGCCCACCTCAAGGGGCGGCGAGGCAACGCTGTACACCTCCTCGGCCGCGGGCGCCAGCCAGCACAACGCGCTGCAGGCGATGTTCCAGCAGATCTCGGCGAGCCAGAAAGCCCCGCTGGAACTGACCGACGTCCAGCCGCTGAACGCCTCCGACTCCAACGGCAGCAACAGCATGTACGCGGCCATGGCCTGGATCATGGCCGGCTTCCTGATCATGGCGGTGCTGCGAGGCGGCGCGCCCGAGATCAACCGGCTGCGACAGCTGCTGCCGATGCTGGCCGGATGGGCGGTCGGCATGGCCGTATGGCTGTGGTTCCTCTTCGACGTCCTGATCGGCGCGATCAACGGCCACGCCTGGGCGATGATCGGCTTCGGAGCACTGACCATCTTCTGCATCTCGATGTTCACCGGAGTCTTCACCCGCACCCTCGGCATCGCCGGCGTCATCCCCGTGGTGGTGATCGCTATGTTGGTCGGGGTCCCCGCCTCCGGCGGAGGGATCTCGCTCTACATGGTCCCCGAACTCTTCCGCGACCTGAACGACGTCCTGCCCCTGCCCGCTGCGGTCGACATCGTCCGCGCCACGGTCTACTTCGACCGCACCGGCGTCGCCGGCCACCTCGCGACCATCGCCGCCTGGGGCGCCGTGTGCCTGCTGATCCACATCGGCATCGACTGGGCCATCGCCCGCCGCGACCGCAACCGCGGCACCGACGGGTCGGACGGGGCAGACAGGTCGGACTGGTCGGACGGCGGCCCCGGCATCCGCGCACTCGGTCGGGAAGACGAGCAGCCCGTACCGGCCGTGGCGACAGAACCGGCGCCTGAGGGAGCACCGCGAGCTGTCGCCCTGAGCAGCAGGCGGCGGACCCTGCGCCGACGTTCCTGATCCGTGGGGTCTCCGTCCGACCGGACGGGGACCCCACACGACGCACCCATACGGCAGAGGCGGCCCCGACGCGGATGCTCCGGGCCCCAGGAGGTCGAGGCGGTGGTCACGGCCGCGCCGCGGCCACCGCGCGCTGCCGACCCGACGCAAGCCCTGCCCCATCCCGGCCGGTCCGGCCCGAGAGCCCATAGCCACAGTCGAGTACCCGTCACGGCCGGCAGCCCGCGAGTGAGAAGCGAGACGAAACAAGATGAGCAGCAGCCGTACGGAAGACCCTCCAAGAGGACCTCATGGCGGGGCAGCCCGGCCCTCGGGAAGAGCCGACACACCGAACGCGTCCGGCGATACGCAGCACCGGCATACCGACGGGAAGGCCGGTGCGGGACGACCGCACCCGGGCTGCGTCCGTCAGAGCCCGCTGCCGGAACCCGCTCGGCGCCTCGCCGCCGGGAGCGCCCTGGTGCTCCTCCTGAGCGGCGTAATCTCTCTCATAGTCTGGATCTGCGTCACGTTCCAGGCCGTCGTCACACCGGTTCTGCTGGCGCTGCTCGGCGCGGCCCTGCTCGGCCCCCTCTACCGGCGGCTGGTCGCGATGAAGGTCAACAAATCCCTTGCCGCTGGGCTTACTTGCGCCGCCGTACTCCTGGTCATGGGCGGGGCCGCGTACATCGTGGTGACCGCCCTGATCGACACCGGCGACCAGATCATCTCCTCGCTCCGGGACGCGGCACATTCGCTCAGCGACAGGTTCGAAGCGGCCGGGACCTCACTGGACGAGATCGCCACCAACGCGAAGGACCTGGCGTCCCAGTTCGGCGGCACCGCGGTCGCCGGCGTGGTGAGCGGCGTCAGCCTGCTCACGGAGATGATCGCGACGGCGGTGCTCGCGATACTGATGCTGTTCTTCTTCCTGCGCGACTCCGACAAGGCCGTCGTCTCACTGCATTCGCTCGCGCCCCGCGGCTCCGGGGACACCGCCGTTGCCATGGCCCGCCGCGCCTTTCAGGCGATCGAGGGCTTCATGCGCGGCACCACGGTCATCGCCTTCATCGACGCCGTCTGCATGACCGTCGTTCTGCTGATCCTCCAGGTGCCGAACGCCGTCGGACTCGGGGCACTTGTGTTCATCGGTGCCTACATCCCCTACCTCGGTGCGCTCCTGTCGGGTGCGGTCGCGGTCCTCGTCGCGTTCGCGGACGGCGGTCTCACGAAGGCGCTGTGGGTACTCGGTTTGCTTCTCGCCGTCCAGGCGATCGAGGGGAACGTGCTCCAGCCGATGATCCACAGCCGCACGGTGCAGATGCACCCGGCGGTGGTCCTGGTGGCACTCACAGCCGGTGCCTCGGTCGCCGGGATCCTCGGCATGCTCCTCTCTGTACCGCTGACCGCAGCAGCGTTCGGAGTGATTGCAGAGCTCCGGGGGCGACACGCGGAAGCGGCGAGCGGGAGCCGGCAGGGGTCCACATCAGTCACAGCGGTCACAGACGCCCCTGTAATGAGGGGGCACTGGACACCATCCTAACCAGGTTAAACACTTCTCGGGCGGCATATCGCTTGAGGCATCGGATGATCTCACGTCGGGTCTTGCCCTCCTGGGTGCGGTGTTCGTAGTACGCCTGGGTGCGGGGATCGAAGCGCAGCCGGGTGAACACAATGCGGTGCAGAGCGGCGTTCGCCAACACCATGCACACCGCCCTCCCCGGTCCCGAACTGACCCACCTCGGCCAGCAGCAAGCCGCTGCTCTTCTCACCGCCCTCGCCGACGAGAAGATCGACGCCCTCTATGCCTGCGCCCACCAGCGCACCGCACTCACCGCGGCCCCGCTCGCAGCAGACCGCGGGCGGCGGGTATTCGTCCGTGACGGGATCCGGGAAGTCTCCGCCGGCCGCTGGGAAGGTGCGAGCGACCACGCCTCCCACACCGCATTCCTGGAGCTCGCCTTTGGCTGGCCCGTCGATCCCACGACGCGCGTGCCCGACGGCGAGAGTGGCCTGGAGGTGCTGGAACGGTTCGACGGCGTCGTCGACGAGGCTGTACGAGGCGGCGTTGAGACAGTGGCGATGGTCAGCCACGGCGTGGCGATCCGGGTTGGCTCGCCGCCCGCGCAGTCGACCTCACCGTCCAGCACGTGAAGGAACGCGAGTGGGACACCACCGGCGTCGTGATAGCCGTGCGCGATGCCGAAGACATCTGGCGAGTCCTGCTCTGGGCCGGCCTGCCGGTCGGGCCTGCTGGGATCGAGCCGTTGGACAGCGGCCCGGCAGGCCAACCGCTGTAGTAGGGCCAGCCCCCCGGTTCGGCCAGTCTGAAGCTGCCAGTGGGGCCGAGAAGTCTTCCAGCCTACTGAGAGGCGCCGCCATCAAACATCACCGCACCAGCTTCATGCCGTGCATCCCGCGAAACCCAGTCTCAAGCGGCGGCAGCCGCTGCACAATCAGGTTCATAGGGTTGCGCCGTTCGGACATCGTCCAGATCGAAGCACCCGGAGAGCGGCTCCCGCGCGGAAGGTGTAGATGACGAGTGGCCCACAACGACGCCTACCACTGGCCGCCTGAGCTTTTGGACCTGCTGATTGAACTGGTGCCCCGGCTCAACCGGAGCAAAGAAGGGGTCCTTGGATTCTTGCGGGGCGCCGGCGTCAGTGAAGACCTGCTCGCGCCCCATCGACACCAGCTCGCCGCGGACAAGTCAGCAGTCAGCAAGTACAAGATCGTTCGTGCCGTGCTCAGCCATATCAATGAACAGGGCGACGCAGGCTTGGGTGTTCGCAGGGAAATCATCAAACGAACGATCGAATTCGAGGACTTCTCCACACTATGGCCGGACGACCGTCTCCCGGCCCAGGGGCTGCAGGCAAACGTGCGACAACTCGTGAACGTCAAGGACTCATTCACGCGGATGAGCCAGGCACATGATGAAGAGCGGGCCGCTCGTATCAAAGCACGCACAAGCGAGCTTGAGCGCCTTGCTCGACGGAAGGCAAGGTTTCAAGCACTCCGAGACCGACTCAGCGACCTGTTCGACGAAGACGACCCGAGAAAGCGAGGCACCGCCCTGGAAGGCGTGCTCAACGACCTGTTCGCGACCGAAGGCATCTTGATCAGGGAATCCTTTACGCTGCGTAGCGAGGAGGGGCATCCCGTTGAACAGATCGACGGCGCCCTAGAAGTCGACGGATCCACGTACCTCGTGGAGATCAAGTGGTGGGGTGAGCCTGTCGAGATCAACGCGATGAGCCGCCACCTGGTGCGGGTGTACGGGCGCTCGGAAGTCCGCGCCCTATTCATCTCTGCATCTGGCTTCACCGGGCCGGCCATCGAAGAAAGCGAACGCGCACTGAACCAGCGAGTGATCGTCCTGGGCGAACTCCGGGAACTCGTTCTCCTGCTCGAACGGCAAGGTGATGTTGCGGCCTGGCTGTGCGAAAAGGTCCGTTTCGCGCAGCTCGAACGTCGTCCTCTCGCCCTGCTGGGCTCCGACTTCTGAGCACCCTACGCACCATCAGGTTGCCCAAGCGCAGCGTCCAGCCGGTCGGTCATTCGCCCAGATACCGATGGCGCAGCGCTCCCCCAAAACCGCCGCCGCACGCAGGTGCTCCGCTGCGCATCTTCTGTCACGTCCGTGTCACGAGCCCCGTAGACGCTCGCACGTCACAGGGCTCCGACCTGGACTTACGCGCCCGCCCTGGACCAGCTGGACGCCCAGAGACGGTTTCTACGACATGTGCCATGTAGTACCGCAGGAAGCTCCTCCGCCGCCCAGTGCCGCGGACTCAATGCCTCCCGAGCCCGCCGGGCGCTGGCTGACACGCGCGCCCGGAGAGGTCGACGTACGTTTCGACAGCCGCACCACACAACAACGCCTACGAACCAGACTCCGGGGCCCGTGAGTTCCTTCGCAGTCGTGCCGATGCCTCGCAGCAAGCGGACTCAGACGTGTAGCAGGCGCCGCCAAGCTCAATGCCCGTAGCGTCCTGACGCGCCATGTGGCGGAGTGGTCCGCATGTACGGAGAACCGGTCGAGTTTGACGACGAGGCGCGTCCGGGTACCGCACCCAACGGCTCAGCGAACGACGCTTGTCCTTTGAACACCGAAGGCGCGATGATTGGCACTTAGTGACCCTATGCCACGGTTCGACTGACCCTGTTCGCCCTTCCACGAGTTGGCGAAGGAGAAACCGATGAGCGCGGCCGGAGAAACCTCTCTCGGGGATGTGAGCGAGCCTGTGACGCCGACCACACAATCCCCGCTTCTCACCACACGTGTCCTGGACTGCACCGCTACACCTCTGGAAGACCTGGCCGCATACGACTTCCCGGTGCTGAATCGCCTGCTGCCGTCCCGGCAGACCCTTGCCCCGACCTTCAACTCCGGCCTCTGAACGGGTCGCACCCCATCCGCCGATGACAGTTCGGTCGAGGGCCTTTCGCCAGTTCGTTCTCAAGATGCACAGCAGGTGCGACCTCGCGTGCGACCACTGCTACGTCTACCAGCACGCCGACCAGAGCTGGCGGCGGCGTCCTCCGGTCATGCCGGATGACGTGGCGGCGGCGACGGTGTCACGGATCGCCGAGCACGCCCGAGGTCACCCCGAACTTCACCGCGTGCACGTCGTTCTGCACGGCGGTGAGCCCCTGCTCGCGGGCCGGGAACGGCTGGCTCGGATCGTCTCCGGACTGCGCCGCGCACTGGACGGGGTGTGCGATCTCGACGTGCGCATGCAGACCAACGGGCTGCGCCTGGACGGCGATTTCTGCGACATGCTGGCCCGGGAGGGGATCCACACCGGAATCTCTCTGGACGGGGACCGTGCCTCCCACGACCGGCATCGCAGACGGGCCGACGGAACGGGGTCGTACGACGCGGTGGTTCATGCCGTGCGGCTCATCGGGTCGCCTGCGTACCGCCGGATGTTCGCGGGCCTGCTATGCACGGTTGACGTGGAGAACGATCCGGTGGACGTGTACCGGGCTCTCGAGACGCTCGATCCGCCACAGGTGGACTTCCTCCTGCCGCATGCGACCTGGGATCGCCCTCCCCCGCGGCCGAACGGACGCGCCCATGCGTACGCCCGGTGGCTGACTGCCGTGTACGACCTGTGGACCGCCGAGGGACGTCCCTTCGCTGTTCGCCTGTTCGACTCGATTGAAGCTGTCCGGGACGGAAGGTACTCCCTGACAGAGGCGCTCGGACTCGGCAGCCCCGACCTCGTGGTCGTCGAGACGGACGGCGAGATCGAGCAGGCCGACTGGCTCAAGACAGCAGGGCAGGACGCGCCACGGACAGGATTTCACGTGCTGCGGCATTCGTTCGACGAGGCGGCGGGCCACCCCGGCTTCCTCGTCCGGCAGACCGGCGTCGCGGGTCTGTCCCGGACGTGTCGGGAATGCCGGGTGGTGCGGATCTGCGGGGGCGGGCTGTACGCCCACCGGTACCGCTCGGACAACGGCTTCGACAACCCATCGGTGTACTGCGGCGATCTCATCCGACTCATCGACCACTGCCTGCGAGGCGCCCGCCCGCGGCCGCTCCGCCACGCGCACACGCTCACGTCCCACGGCTTCGACTCGCTCGCAGCGGGGGACGGCGACGCCGACGTGCTGCGCGATCTCGTCAGAGCGGAGTCCAGTATCCGCAGGGTGCTCCTCGCCACGCTTTGCGCGCGCTACCGGGGTCCGGAGGCGGACGCGGTGACCCGCATGGACCGGCAATGGCCCGGTGAAACGGCAGAGGTTCTTCGGCACCCGTACCTCCGCCACTGGTCGGTGCGCGCCCTCGAGGGGCACCTGGCCCGTGACGCGGTCCGGCAGCGGCTCGCGGAGATCGCTGTGGCGGTAGCACTGCGGACCGGTGCCGATCTCACGGTCGGACTACCTGGGACCGTACAGGACGTCCATGTCCCGGGCCACGGCCGACTTGTCCTGCCGCCCCGCCCTGCAAAGGGCGAGTTGGTCGTCCGCCGCGGCACCCTCCTGCGGTGCGTCCACGATCGTTCGCTGCCGATTCCGGTGACCGAGACCTCGCACGACGGACCGTGTTGGGAACCGGTGCGCAGCATTGTCACGGACGGGTTCCGCATCCTCGTGGAGGACGGCGATCCGCACCGGGACGCTTTCGGGGTCACTCCGGCACCACGGTTGAACGACGAGGAGTACGGCAGGTGGCAGCGGCTGTTCGCAGAATCCGCGGTCCATCTCCGAGGCCGACACGGTGACCGCGCGGCGGGCGTCCGCGCCTTGCTCACCGTCTGCACGCCCTTGAACCGGGCGGAAGAACAAGGCGTGGTGACCACCGGCGCGGATGCCTTCGGTGCCTTGGGACTGTCCCTGCCAGGCACTGCCGACATGCTGGCCGCGCTGCTCGTGGATGGAGTGCAGCAGATGAAGTTCAACGCCTTGTCGGACCTGTTCGACCTGGCCGAGAACCACGAGGCGAAGGACAGGCTGCGATTGGCCTATCTGGGCCGGACACCGCCGGGGGCACTACCGACCGAGGACCTGACCAACTACGGGCGCCGTATGGCTGCCAGGCTGCGGAGGTGATCGCCGATGTTCGGTGAGGCCTCCCTCAAAGCCGACCTGCGGAGTCTGGAGTGCGGGCGGACGTCGACACTCCTCGTACACGCGTCGCTGCGGTCCGTCGGGCCAGTGCGGGGCGGTGCCAGCGCCGTGGTGCGCGCCTTACGAAGCACGCTTGACAGTGACGGCACGCTGGTCGTCCCCCCTTCACACCGGGCAACTCACGGACGTCCCGCACATACCTCGCCCGAACCCAAGGGATGCCGGAATGCCAACTAGCCGATTTCCACGACGACATGGAACCCTTCGAGGCGGCGTCCACGCCTTCGGAGGGAATGGGTGCGATCGCCGAGCACGTACGTACCGCCGAGGGCGCCGCACGCAGCGTCCACCCCCAGACGTCCTTCGCCGCCCTCGGCCCAGGGGCCACGCGGATCACCGCGCACCATGCACGGGACTGCCTGCTGGGTGAGCGTTCACCTCTGGGCCGCCTGTACGACTGTGGTGCGGACATCCTGCTGCTAGGTGTCGGTTTCGGGGTCTGTTCCGCCTTCCATTTGGCGGAGTACCGCCTGCCCGCCCCGACCCGCCGGTACGACTGCAAGGTCATGGACCAAGGTGCCCCGTGCTGGAGGAGCTTCGTCGACGTGGATCTCGATGACACAGACTTCGGCGAGCTGGGCCGGTGGCTGGAGACGCCGGCATGTCACGGCTCCAGTCCCATCAGGCGCGGCCGTGTCGGGGCCGCCGACAGCCGCCTGATCCCTCTGCGTTGGGCCGTCGACGCCGCCGTCACGTGGATGGCCTCCGGTCGCAATGGGCCCGGCATCGCAGCAAGGAAGGCTGACCATGCCTAACGCCCGCGACCACCCTCGACCGCCCGGCGGCACCAACAGCCCTACGCGTTCCTCAGCCACGGCGGCACGCCCCATGGGCCGGGCGGCCACCACCCAACGGACAGCTGGCTCCTGCGCTTCCACCAGAAGGTTGGCGAGGACGTGATCGCGCTGACCGACCTGGACGCCATGATCCCCGCGGTCTACCTCGGCCTGGGGACCTTGGGCACCAGATGGCAGGACGAGCTCAAGGACCACCTCGCGCGGTGCCAGGTCCTCGTGCCGCTCCTCTCGCCGCGGTTCTTCGCCAGCCACCAGTGCCTCGTGGAGTGGCGGTGCTTCGAACGGCGGCAGCAACTGCAGCGCGAGACGGGTACGTTCGCCCGTAGCGCTGTCGTACCCGTCGTGTGGACCCCGCTCGGGCGCGACGTCCTCCCGGCACCCTACGCGGACCTACGCAACGCCTGTTACGACCTGGAGAGCCACTACGCGGACGCCGGCCTCATGGGTCTTCTCCTCCACGGACGCCCAAGGGTCTTCGACCGAGTCGTCTACCAACTCGCCCGGAAAATTGTCGAGGTGGTGTTCACCGCGCGTCTCATGCCGTGTGATCCGGCCCTCTTCGACGATCTCCTCGACTCTCTGAACGGCGCCCGGGCGGAGGAACACTGATGCACGACAGCCGCTTCGCAGGAGACGATCACCAAGAGGCCCCGTACTTCTTCCTCAGCTACGCGCCCGTAAAGGCCTGCGGCGACTCAGGAGGACACAACCGGGCGCGGACCGACAAGCACGTGACCGAGTTCCTCACCGACCTCAATAAGGAGGTTGCGCGTGCGGCCGGACACCCCGTGTCCACGGCCGTCGTACACCACACCCCCGACGGGGAGCGGACGGCACGCGCCCTGCACCGCTGTCACAGCTTCGTGCCGCTGATCTCACGCCGCTACTTCACCGACGCGTACTGCGGGAGGCAGTGGTACGCCTTCACCCACCGCGCCCGGCGCGGTGTCCTGGTACCAGTTGTGTGGACGCCCGTCGCGGTCCCTGCCCCTCCGGTCGCCGTCAACCTGGATCTGCCCCTGCCGGAGGGAACCGTGACCCCACTGCCCGTCGATGCGATGGCCCGGGATCGCTACGCCAGGGACGGCCTGTACGGCCTGCTGCAGGACCTCGATAACCGGGAGTCGTACGGCCAGTGCGCGCGCCGGATCGCCCAGTGCGTCGTTCAGGCCGCGCGGACAACCCCCGATCCGGGCCCGGACGACACTACGTGCCCAGATCTGGCCGACCTCCCCGACTCGTTCGCCACCTCGTCCCGGCACTCACTGGGTATCACCGTGCTCGCCCCCGACATTCACCATCTGCCGCCCGGCTGCCGGGACACCCACTACGGCCCCGAGCCTCGCGACTGGCAGCCCTTCGACGAGCGCCTCGGTACTCCGCTGGCCGAGCACGCGGCCATGCTGGCCCACGCCCTCGGATACGCCCCCGAGATCCGTACCTTCGACCAGGCCGAGCCCGTCTTCCTCGGACGGCAGGAGGCCGCGAACGCGTGGGTACTGCTCCTCGACCCGTGGGTGCTCCATGACCGCAGAGCCGTCGAGCGCCTGAAGGCCTTCGACGCGCTCGACCTCCCCTGGGTGACCGTCCTGATCCCAGTGAGTGACGACCCGCAAACCGCCCGGGCGCGGTCCGAACTGAACGGCCTGCTGCGCACGTCGCTGCCGCGTCGGCTCATCAGCGGACGGGCCATGCGGCATGCCGCCGTCGCCGGCGTCGAGAGGCTCGAGGCGTTCGACTCCCGCTTTGTGGAGCTCGTCGACAGCGCCGCCCAGCAGTACCTGAACCGAGTACCGTCACCGTCCGCGACCGGGTGTTCTTCCGGACCCCAGCCGGCCGATTCCGCGGGAGACCAGGAGGCCCGACCGTGACCGGCGCACTCGCCCGCCCCGAAGCCGGCAAGATCGTCACGTTCTACAGCTACAAGGGCGGCACGGGTCGCACCATGGCACTTGCCAACACCGCCTGGATCATGGCCTCGCAGGGTCGGCGAGTCCTGGTGGTCGACTGGGACCTGGAGGCGCCGGGACTGGACCGCTTCCTGCGCCCGTTCCTGGAACCGAACGCACTGCGCGACCGCCCCGGAGTGCTGGACCTCATCAACGACTACATGCTGCGGGTCGACTCCCTGCGCGGCGGCCGGCGCCCCAGGGCCGAGGAGGCCACCCAGCTCGGCACGTGGATCACCGGCCAGGCCGACATCACCAAGGCGGTCTCCCCGCTGCAGTGGGCCTTCCCGGCCGGCGGCCGGATGGACTACATCTCGGCGGGCCTACAGGACCGCAACTACTCCTCCATCTTCTCCCAGTTCAACTGGAACCGCTTCTACGAGGAGCAGTACGGCGGCCAGTTCCTGGACGCCCTGTGCGCCCAGTTCCGGCGCGGGTACGACTACGTCCTCGTCGACAGCCGCACCGGCCTCAGCGACATCTCCGACATCTGCACCATCCACTTCCCCGACGTGCTGGTGAACTGCTTCACCCACAACGACCAAAGCATCGAGGGCGCGGCGGCCGTCGCCCGCCGGGTGGAGGACACCTACGGGGACCGCCGCATCCGGATCCTGCCGGTGCCCATGCGGGTGGAGGACTCCGAGGCGGACCGGCTGGAGGCGGCGCGGGCCAAGGTCCGCCTCGCCTTCGACCAGTTACTGGTGCGCACCCCGCACGTCGACCCGCGCCGCTACTGGGGCAACGTGGAGGTGCCGTACAAACCCACGTACGCCTACGAGGAAATCCTCGCGACCTTCCGCGACGAGCCGGGCACCCCCGCCTCCCTGCTGGCGGCCTGCGAACGGCTCACGGCGGTCATCACCGAGGGCGACGTGAGCTGCCTGGCCCCGATGACCGACGAGCAGCGTCAGAGCTACCTCAAGGCCGTCGTGCGGCGCCGGCCGCCGGACCCCACCCACGTGTTCCTGAGCTATGTGCCCGAGGACCAGATGTGGGCCGACTGGATCAGACGGGTCCTCAGCGACGCCGGGTTCACCGTGGGCGACGCCCGTTCCGAGGACGGCAGCGGCGCCGGCGTCCCGCTGCGCGACGACACCCACAGCCCTCAGCGAACTCCAGCCGGGCAGCGACGGCACGGCACTGGTGTCCCGGGCCATCCAGCAGCTGCACCGCTACGCCCTGGCCAAGGCCGACCGCAAGAGCCGCAGCATCCAGGTGCACCGGCTGGTCCAGGCGGCGGTGCGCTCCTCGATGTCCGAGGAGGAGCAGGAGGACGCCCTGCGCGTCGTGCGAAACGTGCTCATCGGCGCGCGCCCCTCCGAGGGCAATGTGGAACGCCCCGAGAACTGGTCGCGCTACAACACCATCTGGCCCCACCTCGAGACACCGTGGACCAAGTACTCGCTCGACGACCGGATCCGCCGGCTGATGACCGAGTGGCTGCGCCACCTGCGGGCGCGCGGCGAGTACGCCGACGCCCTGTCGCTCGGTGAGGAGCTGCTGACCATTTGGCAGAAAGAGGCGGGGGCGAGCGACCGCTGGACCCTGCACCTGCGGTTCGAGATCGCCAACGTGCTGCGGGCGCAGGGCTGGTACAACCGGGCGCTGGAGATCGACCAGGACGTCTACGAGCGGCAGCGCGAGGTCCTGGGCGACGACGACGCGCACACCCTGGTGACGGCGGGCGGCCTCACGGCGGACCTGCGGGCCATCGGCCGGGTGCGCAGGGCGCTGGAGATCGACCGCGAGACCTACGAGCGGTCCGTGGACCTCCTCGGCGAGGACCACCCTCGGTCCCTGTTTGCGGCGAGCAATCTCGCCATGTCGATGCGCATGGCCGGGGACTGCTTCGAGGCGCAGACCGTCGACAAGGAGAACTACGACCACCGCGCGCTGACGCTGGGCAGCAAGCACCCCTACACCCTGTTCTCGATGATCAACCTCGGCCGTGACCTGCGCTCCTGCGGGGAGTATGAGGCGTCGGCCGAGAGGCTGCGCAGCGTCCACGAGACGGCCGTGGAACTCGGTGCGGAGTCACCGCCCGCCCTGGAAGCGGCGAAGGCGCTCGCCATCACGCTGCGCCGGCTCGACAAACTGCCGGAGGCGATCGAACTCAGCCAGGGCGTGCTGGACATCTGCCGGCGGCGCCTGGGCGAGGCCTCGCCCGAGACGCTCGTGGTGCGCCTCGGCCTCGCGGGCCATCTCGCGGCGGCGGAGCGTCACGAGGAGGCATGTGCGGAGACCGCCGACCTGCTCGACCGGTTCCGCGCCGCCCTCGGGGAGGCCCACCCCAATACGCTGGCGTGCGCGGTCAACCACGGCATCAACCTGCTGGCAACCGGCCGGCTCGCCCAGGCCCAGGCGGTGTGCGAACAGGCCCGCGCCGCGTTGAAGAACACACTCGGGGCGGAGCACCCGTTCAGCATGAACTGCCAGGTGAACCTGGCGAACAGCGAGGCGGCGCTCGGGGAGACCGCCAAGGCCGAACGCAATTACCACCAGGCCTACCGGCAGCTGTGCGACCGCCTCGGCGCGGACCACCCCGCAGCGCTCGTCTGCCTGGGCAACCTCTCGGTCCTGCTCGGCGAGGCCGGCCGCACGGCCGAAGCCGGGCGAGTGGCCGGCGAGAGTCTCGACGTCCTGAGCGCCAGGCTCGGGAGCAAGCATTCGAAGGTGGTCCGGATGCGCAGCGGCCAACGGGTGGGCCTGGAACTCGACCCCCACCCGGTCTGAGTCCACCGGGTGTCAGGCCGTCGTGGTCGCGGCGGCGTCGTCCTGTGCCTGTTCCCGGAGCCAGACGAGCACCCTCGGCAGCACCGGAACGGCGGCGAAATGAGCCGCTGCCGGCTGCAGGACGGCGGTGGCCCCGGAAACCCGGCGGGCCAGCCATCTGAAGTGGTCCACGGGGGAGAACACATCCTGCTCACCGTGCCACAGCAGTGTGGGTACGGTGATGGCGGCCGGGTCGAAGCCCCACGGCGTGCAGAACGACAGGACATCGTCGATCCAACCGAACGAGCTGTACTGAACCGCTGTCAGGAAGTTGTGTCCCAGCATGTGGCGTATACCGGCGTCCGCGACCACCTGCCGATCCGCGTACGGCATCTCGTCGTCGAGACCGGAAAACAGCGCGAGCGGATCGACACGCATCTCATCCGCGTTGTCGACCAGCGTCGCATGCAACTTCAACCGGTTCTCCAGGGCATTGTGGTAGTCGTGGACGTTGCTCTCGGTCATGCCGGAGAACCAGTCCAACTCCTCCGCGTCCGGAGGCACGAGGCTCACCAGTGCGGCGGCGCTGCGCACCCGCCCGGGACAGAGAGCCGCGCAGGCGAGTGCGTGCGGTCCGCCTCCCGACCGGCCGACGACCGAGAACTCCCGTAGCCCGAGGTGGTCGGCGATGTGCATGACGTCGTGCGCGGCATGAGCGACACGCCGGTCCGGCAGGCGCGTGGAACCGCCGTAGCCCGGGCGGTCGTACGAGATGAGGTGGATGCCGAGCTGATAGAGGACCAGCGACCGCGGGCGGGGGCCGTTTCGG
Source organism: Streptomyces sp. NPDC127197 (assembly GCF_042672405.1). NCBI lineage: Bacteria > Bacillati > Actinomycetota > Actinomycetes > Kitasatosporales > Streptomycetaceae > Streptomyces > Streptomyces sp. NPDC127197. Next base: position 36,759 of record NZ_JBHXVG010000035.1, read on the forward strand.
CTGCCGGGAGTGCCGTGCAGCAGAAACACCGGGTGCCCGTCGGGGTCACCCCAGGTCTCGAAGACGATCTCACGACCGTCTTCGCAGGGCGTTGTGCGCTCCACCACGCGCCTCCGGTCGGTCTTGTCACCCTCCGTCGAGCAGGCTACGCACCTGATCGGCCTGTGGCTCACCAAGCGCGGTGTAGAGGTCCTGGGCCCTTTCAAGGTACTGCCTCGCTGCCGCCTGTTGTCCCCGGGCCAACTTGAGTCTGCCCAGCTCCAGGTGGGCACGGGCTTCGCCCGAGGGGTCACCGATCTCCACATAGATCGTTCGCGCTTCCTCGAGCCGTCTTTCCGCGGCAGGGAAGTCGCCCTCTGCGACATCGAGTGCGCCCAGCTCGGCCTTGGTCCACGCGCTGCCTCGGCTGTTACCCATGCGCTCGTACCTCTGGCGCGCGCTGTCACCGTACTGACGTGCTGTGCCGAGTTCCCCCAACGCGCGGTGCAAGGAGCAGAGTTCGACTTCCGCGTCCGCGATGTTGCGCTCACTGTCCAGGGCGGTGAACTCGTCCCACGCCTCATGCAGCAGGGTGCGTGCCTCGTCGTAGAGACCGAGGATCCTCTTCAGGATGCCTATTTCCCGTTGGGCCCAGGCACAGCCGCTGCGGTCCTTCACCCTGGTGTTGATGGTCAGCGCGGCGGTGAACCGCTCTCCAGCGCTGTGCAGTTCTCCGGTCAGCCGGTCGATGGTGCCGAGTTCGATGAGAATCCACGCCTCGTTACGGGCGTTCCCTATCCCCCGGTAAATGTCCAGCGCCTCTGTGAGGTGTCCCCGTGCTTCTTGGTAGTCGCCCGTCGCCCTGCTGATCATGCCAAGAACTCCGAGCGCGTTGGCCTTCCCGCGCTGTTGGCCCTCGATCTCGTGGAGTTCGCGGGCATGATCCATCGTGCGGCGTGCGCAGGTGTAGTCGGCCAAGTGGTAGCGGTTCACTCCTACTTCGCTGGCGGCATACGCCTCGTTGCGTCGATCACCCAGCTGACGGAAGGTGTTCGTCGCTGCCCCGGCCATGTCGAGAGCTTCCCGGTACCGGCCCGAGACACGATGCAGGGCCCCCAACTGCGCCTGGCAGTGCGCCCTGCCGGCATCATCCGACGCCTGTGCGATCCCCAACGCGGCTTCGTTGAGCGCTATCGCCTGAGCGATATTCCTCTTCCGCACGCGCATGAAGTAGGCAAGCCCCGCCGTGACTTTCCAACTCTCCAGCCATCGGTGGGCGTTCGCCAGGCGCGCCACCGACCGCAGGTCCTCGAAGTGGTGATGCAACCACTCCAATACCTGTTCTTCGGTCATGGCCGCCTCGGGTTCGCCGGTGTCGAGGTCGGGCAGCTCGAGGAAGAGCGGAGCGTGGATAGCCGTGTTGGCCCATGCCAGCCGCCGTGCCGCCCACTTGAACAGCCGCACCCGGGCCTGCTCCCACGTTCCGGAGGCGTCCCGGCGTGAGCCGTCCCGGTGCGCCAACGATCTCACAAGGTCGTGTAGACCATATCCATGCGGATCGGGCTTGATGATCAGTCCCTGCTCATGCAGCAGGGCTAGAGCGCTTTCCGCTTCCCGGACGGGCACATCGGCCAGCTCTGCGGCGATCTCGTCGGTCACGTGTGGCCCCGGGTGCAGTGCCATCCGCCGGAAGACCAGATGGCCCATCGGCGTCAGCGCTTCGATCGCCGCCAGTATGGGTGCGGTTCCTTCACCGCGCGCGGGGACGTCCGGCTCGGCACACAGGGCGAGCGGCGTCTGCTGCGCAACGAGCCGATCGGCGATGTGCCGGATGGTCAGGGGCAGGCGGTACAGGGCCACCGCCGCGTCGATCACGGTGTCGTCGACGGTGCGTGAGCCTCGGCGCAGGATGGCGGTGACGACAGACCTGGCGGCTTCTTCGCTCAGGGCGTCGAGCTCGACGTGCACATCCGCGTCGAGGCCGGTCAGCATGGTCAGACTGGTGACGATGACCATCGAGCGGGGGGATGACGGAAGAAGGGGCCCCACCTGGTCGGCTTGGTCCACGTCGTCGAGGACCATGAGGAACAGCCTGTTGCTGGCGGTGGACAACCATTGCCTGGTCATGGCGTCCGCATCGAAATGCGTTGTCCCCGCGGCGACGCCGACGGCCGCCAGCACGGCGGCCAGGGCGTCCTCCGCGAAGAGCCGACCTGCCGACCCAGCATTGCTGCGATACCCGACGAACAGCTGACCGCTCGGATAGCGCACGGCGAGACGGTGGGCCGCCTGCACGGCGAGCTCTGTCTTGCCGCTCCCTTTAGGACCTGTGACGAGGCAGACCAGGGGCCGTGGCCCCGCTGCGGGCGGCTCGGCGTTCAGGATCCGGTCAAGCTCGCTCTCGCGGCCGGCGAACACCGCGGTCCCCGCAGGCAGGGTGCTCGGGCCACCACTGTGGCCGTCGGACGCCTCGACCTGGGCGGAGTCCTCTGCGACAGGACTGCTGCCCGGCACCAGGGCGGCACCCACGGCCGCGAGGGAGACCAGGACGAGCAGCGCGCCGAAGAGCCACCAGTTCCAGGTGGAGGTGACCAGGTTGGTCACCGCGCCCACACCGGCCCCGAGGACGGGCCCGGAAGCCAGTATCAGAACCTCACGTCGTCGCCTGGCGAGACTTATGGTCATCGACCCCCCACTGTCGCCGAGCGAACAGCACATGCCCGTTGGGACACCATTCCACTCCTCCGACCACTCGCGACAATGCACGCCGAAGACGGCTTGGGAAGTGCGGCACGAACAGGAGGGCCAACTCAACTCCTCCTGATTGGCCGGCCAAGAGACGAGTCGGCACGCGAACGGGGCGCGCACACCCGCCGCACCCGCAGACCCACAGCACGCCGAGGGAGGCAGATGGAGACCCATAAGCCGAAGGCGCACCAACTCAGTTGGGACGAGCCCGGGGGCCGTAAGCGAACACTCCCTGCCATCATCCGCCGAGCCGAAACAGGGGCAGGAGCCTGGGGCAGGGTTCTGGCACTCCTCTGGGGGTCCGCTGCGTCACCGGGCACGAACGCGAAATACCCGAAAGGCCATTCATGCTGGCTCAGCGCCCGACGACCGCCTATCGGAGCAGGTCACAGAGATGAGAGCAATCAAGCAACCCGACGCACCATCAGAAGCTGCGTCAAGTGGGCGTGAGGAGCATCACTTTAGCGTCAAGATATTCGCCCCGGCGGCCATCACCGCCCCCTGGCGCCTGGAACACCTGCCCGGTCTCGACGTCCGCCCCGCCCTGAGCACTGCATCAGGGCTTCGCGACCCACGAAGGAAGGCAACTCCAAGATCTGGACCATATCCGGACCAGCGGCCCGGTCACCGTCTGGACGGGGACTATTTGTGCTGGTCAGCAACCTGCTAGCCGTGTACCACCGGCAGACGAAGAATCTGCTGGTGAGCTACTCGCCGAAGAAGCTGGGCTTCTTCTAGACGCACGAAAAAGGGCGCCTGACCTGGCCTTTTACCCGTCAGGCGCCTGTCGCCCCGCCGATTCACGGCTGGGCTCGGTTTGCATACTAACTCCCAATTCCTCCCACGGCTGTACCGTCCCTGACCAGTACTTCCGGACCAGTCACGGACCAGAATCCTTGAATCAGCCCTCAGATGCCGCGCCCTGGCTGACGCGCCCCCACTCCTGCATGGACTGCTCGATGAGGCGGTTCGCCTGTTCTCGCACCCCGCCGAGGAACTTGGCGTAGTGACGGAAGAGAACCTCGATGCTCTGGCCGGCGCGGCGAGCGCATTCGGCTGGATCCACACCGGAGTAGAGCCAGAACGAGATCCCGGCATGCCGGAGGTCGTACGGCCGTTTGGCCAGGCCCGATGTGCGCTCCGTCCGAGTCAGAGCGTGTTCCCGCGCCCGCGCCCGCGCCCACGTCGTACCGTACGCCGCAGCGTCCACGTAGTTGCCAGCTTCGTTACGGAACACTCGGCCGTCAGGTGCCACGCCGAAGCGGTCAAGATGAGCCCGCAACATGCGTACGAACTGCGGCGGGATCGGGACAGGACGCGTCGCGGTTGCCGCACGGCGCTTGAGCGAATGCACCTCGTGCACCTTCCCGTCGTCAGTCCACTCCTTGCCAGACGTGACGACCCCGCCCGAGAGGTTGAGCATCCCCCACCCGGTCCTCGGCAAGTGGCATTGCTCGATACGGAGGTGGATAACTTCTGCAGGCCGCATAGCCGCGTAATAAATGCAGCCGAAGAAAGCCCCGAGATGAGGACCCCTCCCCCGCTGGCCGGCAACAGCTGCGAGTGGCCGAAGCACCTGGTCCGGATTGGGAACAGCGGCTGGATCCACCTCCTCATTGACGGCTGGCGCATTCCACCGGAGCCCGTTGAGGGGATTCTCCGTGAAGTATCCCTTCTCAACGGCGGTGTTGAGAGCTTCGTTGAACGCAGCTCTTTTGCGACGTGCTGTCTTGGCCGCAGCCGCCTTGCCGTCCAGTTTACGGCACATGGCATCGAGAGCTCGCCGGAGAACGTCGGCTTCCGCGAGAGTGCTGACCGGCAGAGAATTCCGCTTCATCCAGTCCAAGGCTTGGCGCCACTCCTCGACGGGCTCACGCTGCCAAGCGTTCTTGTTGAACGCCCACGAGTACAGGACACGCCTCAGTACCCGCGGTTCGGAATACGTTGCGCCAGGGTGCACCAGGGCGGGCGTGATGGTGGCGAAGGCATCAGCCAGGGTACGGCGGGTATTCCCAGGCGTGCGCTCCCACCTTTGCTCGATGTAGTCGTGTGCCAGGTCATACCATGTGGTCCGCTGCTTGATGGCCCGCAACTCGGATGCCGGCAGACCAGTCTGCTCATCAAACGGCTCCCCTTCACGCGCAGCTGTCATCAGCTTCGCGCGCCTGCTTTCAGCAAGCGCGCCTGTCATGAAGGACTCGGACTTCTCGCGCCCGCTGACCGTCCACCGGACCTGGAAAGGCTTGCGCCGGTCGGGGCGCTCGCGTATGTCTCAGAAGCGGACGTTATAACTCATCGCCATCCAGGCGTATCCCTTTCACACGCTTCCCACCACGCATCCAGATCGGCACGGCGGCAGCGCAATTCACCATTGGGCAGCTTGATCATTCGGGGTGCCAGACCGCGAGCGCGTAGACGGTAGAAGGCCGATGGGCTCATCCGGATCTCCGCTAGGACCTCGGCGAGCTTGAGCGCAGGTGGACGAGCCATTGATGTTTCCTCGGGGATTCTGGATTTGTCGGCTGCCCAAACGGCAGCGCGCAACTTGCACCCATTCCGTCATGGCTGATGGACAGGCGCTGTCAATTGCAGGGCTTCAGCAGGGCGTCGGCATGAAGGGCCGTGGTGTCCGAACGGCTCCACCGCCAAGCACAGCCGCCGCGAACTCCCTCAATGGTCGTCACGATCGCCGGTTTGGCTAACCGGCGATCGTGATCTATGTTGGGCGCCCAACGCAGGGAAGTTCACGGACCATTGCTAACCTCGGCATTTCATGACGGTCCGTCGGATCCTCCAGCGGGTCGTTTCGGCTCTTTGGGCTGACTGTGAGCAGGACTGGGGTCCGGCTTTCGCGCCGGGTGGGCGCCGGGTTCCACGGCTCCGGTGGGGATGGTGCGGGGTCGTCGGGGCAGGGAGCGTTGCTGGTCAGCCGGGGTTCGGCAGTGCCTGCAGCCGGTTGAGGGCGTCTGTGATTACGTCGGTCCAGGGCCAGTGCTTTGCAAGGCGGAGGATCTGGCGTCGTCCGGTGGTGACGAGCTGGGCGGCAGCGGAGAACAGTCGCAGCCGCAGGCGGCGAGGCTCCCAGAGCCGGGCTTTGCCGGTGAGGGCAAGCATCGGCATCCAGGCCAGCAGTTCCAGGGCGATCTGGACGATCTCCAGCCAGATCTGGTTCTGCGCGGCGTCGTGCAAGGGCAGGTTGCGCAGGCCGGTCGAGCGTGCGGCGCGGATGCGGTCCTCGGCGCGGGCCCGCTGGCGGTGACGCAGCTCCAGCGCGGCGATCGAGGCGTGCTTGGTGTTGGTGGCGAACGCCGTGAGCCGCATCCCGTCGGCGTCGGTGAAGCGCAACTGGGCGCCGGGGTGGGGCCGTTCCTTACGGACGATCAGCCGCATCCCCTTTGGCCAGCCGTCCAGCACGTCGCCGTCCAATTCGGCCACCCAGGCGCCGTCACGGATCTCGCCGTCGGGTTCGACGGCCACCGTCCAGGCCGAGGCAGGCATCTTCAGGACGGCAGCGTGGATAGCTTTGGTGATGGTCATGCCGACCGAGTACGACAGCCAGCGGCCCCGTGCGGATAGCCAGTCGACGAACTCATGCGTGCCGCCGCCGGAGTCGCACCGGATCAGTGTCCGACTGCCACGGCGGTACTTCTTCGGCAGCTGCGCGAGGGCCAGGCGGGTAGCGGTGATGTGGTCGGCGGCGGTGTTGGAGCCCGCGTTGCCGGGCCGCAGCAGCCCCGCGACCGGCTCCCCGGCTCCGCCCCTGCCGTGGTCGATGAAGCCCATCAAAGGGTGGTGGCCGAAGGTCTTCTTCCAGGTCGCGGCTGCGTCCTGTTTCTCGGAGTGTGCGATCACTAGGATGCCGTCGATGTCCACGGTCACCTGCCCGTCGGCGTTCGGCGCCCGATGGTCGGCCAACTGCCAGGTGCGCTTGCGTACTTCGGCCCGGGCGGTGCGGATCGCGGCCAGGGCCCGCTTCCCGCCCGCGGCGAGCGTGTCGATCAGCCGGGAGACGGTCGGGTCGGAGGCCACCGGCCCGAACACGGCCGGCTCGGCCCGCAGCATGCCCACATCGGCCAAGCAGTCCCCGCCCAACGCCACCGCCAGAACCACATCCAGCAGGATCTTGCCCGGATCGTGCACCGCCCGCGGCTTGCGCCAGGGCGCCAGTGCCGCCGATATAACGGCATCCAGGCCGGTCTTGCGGACCGTCTCCACCAAGAGCACGGCCCCGGCCTGCGTCACCACCCCACGACCGCTGCCCTCGACACGGACACGCGGGTAGGAACCGATACGCTGCTTCACCTGGAAAGTGCCTCCGAACCACGCGCGAACAAGGATCGCGACAATCCTCATTCTCACTAGTCAGAGGCATTTTCCGTGTTTGCGATCACGATCCGGACAGCTCGCCACGCGAAAGTACGATGGTGGAGCCCGGTGTCGGGATTAGTCAGTCGTCGCGGGGTTTGCCGAACTCTTCGATCAGCACGGGATACTGCTCTCCACCGTGTCCGGCGGCGATCGAGCGGTCGGCCATCGCCTTGATCAGCTTCGGCAGTTCGGCGTTGACGCCCACCGCCTCGCTCTCCTCGATCAAGTGAGCCATCGCCCGCGCGTCGGTCTCCAGGGCCGACACCTCGGCCGGGAAGGAGCCATTGTCGACTTGCTCGGCATACCCAGGCAGCCATTCGGCCACCCCGGCAGCGATCTGCTGGGCGAACGGCGCATACGTTGCGGCGTCAACACCGGCCGTCCTGAGCAGGGCGGTGCCCTGGAGCCAGGCGTTCAGGACGCTCCACATCATGGCCAGTCCGGCCACGTCGTACAGGGACGCCAGCCCATGGTCCGCACCGAGGTAGGTGACGGTGCCGAGCGCGTCGAGTGTCGACTTGTGTGCCTCGAAGTCCGACTGCGGCCCGCTGTGCAGAATCACCGCCTCGGCGGTCCCGATCGCCGGCGGGATGGCCATGATGGCGCCGTCCAGGTAATGGGCGCCGCGCTGCTCGGCCCATCGGGCGGCTTCCCGGGCCTGGGCCGAGTCGCCCGAGGTCAGGTTGATCAATGTCCTGCCGTCCAGCTCGATATCGCTCGCGCCGAGCAGCTCTCGCATGGCCGGGTAGTCCGTGACACAGATGATCGTCAGAGAACCTGCCTTGAGTGCGTCGTCAACCGTCGGCGCCAGCCGCGCCCCCTCGGCCACCAGCTGGTCGGCTTTGGAGGACGTACGGTTCCACACGATTGTGGGATGCCCGGCCTTCAGGAACGCGCCGGCGAGTGCCTGGCCCATCAGTCCGAGTCCGATGACTGTCACGGGTGTATCGGGGCTGTTGTTCATGGCAGCATCGTCAACGTTGATACCGGTGTGAAGGTCAAGCGGGGGTTCGATGCGGATCGGGGAACTGAGCCGTCGGACGGGCGTCAACGCCCATCAGCTGCGCTACTACGAGGCCCAGGGCCTGCTGGAGGCAGACCGCGGCGCGAACGGTTATCGCGAGTACGGCGAGAACGCCGTGCTGCGGGTGAAGCAGATCCGGCACCTGCTTGGTGCCGGTTTGTCCTCCGAGGACATCGCGTACCTGCTGCCCTGTGCGGTCGGAGAGGCCCCGGAGCTGCTCGGGTGTCCCGAGTTGCTGGCCGCGATGCGGTCACGGCTGCAGCGACTGGACGATCAGATGGACAGGCTGGCTCAATCCCGCGACGCGCTTGCCGACTACATCGATGCGGCCGAGCGAATGGGCAACGAGAGCTACCCACCCTTTGACGACGCCAGCCTGGCGCCCGCCCCCGCCTGAGCAGCCGGGGCGCCCTGTCTTGCGGACAGCCTCGACCAGCAGCACCCCGCCGGCCTGCGAGGCCACCGCCGACGCCTCGGCCTGGACACGATCACGCGGAGACAGAGCAGCACGCTTCACCTGGTGAGCGACTTCTCTCCCGCAGCGGACAGGGCCTTCGGCAAGTCCAGCTTCCCAGGTCAGGAGCACTCTACTCATTTGATCAGCATCCAGGACGCCCTGCACCGTGAAAGCCCCAGGCTAACGGACGAAGCTCATGGGGCCAGTCGGCGCGACCGGAAACCGGGGCTCGCTCCGTCCGTCACGAGCACCACGAGCCCGTCGTCGGTGAGCCGGTCGAGATTGCGTGCAACGACGCGCTCGTGAGCGCCGACGGCTCGGGCGACCTCTCTTGGCTCCAGGGTGTGTCGCGATGTGCGCGAGGACCACTTGGTCCCGGCGGTAGCTACGGTGCAGCAAGTCCTCGCCGAACAACCCGGCCGCACGGACACAGAGACACAGCACCATGGAGGGGCGCCGTAGTCCTCTCGGCCCTGTGCGGTCCATGCGTTCAGGCGCGAAGTACCGAGAGGATGGGGGCGGTGAAGCGAGTGGATCGGAGAGCCGTATTCGACAGGTGGTGCTCCTTGGGTCGGAGCCTCTGCGAGGAGGCCGAGCAGCATGAGGTACCGGCCGCCGCCATGGCCGACCTGTCCGCAGGTCGGCCATGAAGCCTGAATCCACTCACTGACCTGGTGTTTCCCGGGACGTTGTACGTTGACATGGTCTCGGAGCAGGTTCCAGTCCTTCGGGGCTCTTTCTCGTCTGCCGTGGGCGAATGCCGGGCCGAGGGGAGCCTCCGGTACGGGAGGCCTGTTCCTCCAGGTACCGTGCGCAGCCGGTCTGCGAGCACTCCTCCAACGCACTGACGAGCCGTGCCTGCGCGGCCATGCCCCAGTCAGCGGCGACCGCCCTGAGTACCTTGTTGGACAGGGTGTTGGCCGCGGCCTTTTCGAGGCTGTCCACCAGGGCGGCCACCTGGTGGACGAGGCGTTCAGTGATACTCGGCAGCAGTTCCGTTTTGTACGGAAGAGAGCGTTCCAGCGCCACGGCAAGCCGGGCGACCAACCGACGCTAGGACGAGTGTCGGACAGCGAGATGCCGCTCAGCTGCTGTCGCGCTCAGCTCCACGGCGTCCAGAAGGTCACACTCCAGCTGGTGCGGTATGGCTCCGCGCCCCAGGCCAGCGGAGGCTACCGCCTCGGTCAGTCTGGAGTGTTCTTCTGCGGTCATCTCTCTTGAGCACGCTCGATGCGCGATGATGTCCCGTGCAACGTATCCGTCGGCGAGGTGCACCGCATCATTCACGAGGCGACGGGCGACCTCGGCTTGACTCGAACGCGGGGAGAGATCGAGGACAGTCAGCCCAACACGGGTACGGAAGACGGCCAGTTCTGTTCCAGCCTGGAGATTCAGGTACTCCACTGCCATCTTCTCTGCCGCACCTTCCGCTGCTCTGCCGTCGGCGGTGAGGCAGAGAACAGTGAGACATGCTGCAACGGGGTGTTCCCAGGCTTCCGTTAGCGTGCTCTCGTCCAGGATCCGGGTCACGTCCGCTGGAGTGGTGTATCAACGGCCACTCGGTGATCTCTTCTTTGAGGCTATGCGGTGAGTTCGGTGGGCAGGACGGTCTCGTCGGTTTCTGACTCGATCGGGTGGAGCCTGGCCTTGGCCAGTAGTTCAAGCCCCATGTAGCGGCGGGCTTCGGTCCATTCGTCGTTCTGTCCGGCCAGGACCGCGCCGACCAGGCGGATCAGGGCGGTGCGGTCGGGGAAGATGCCGACCACGTCGGTGCGGCGGCGGATCTCCTTGTTCAGCCGTTCCTGCGGGTTGTTGGACCAGATCTGCCGCCAGAGCTCGCGCGGGAAGGCGGTGAAGGCCAGCAGGTCTGCCTGTGCGGCGGTGGCGTCTTCCCACAGAAGATCGGCAACCGCGAACGTATCCTGCTCGCCCTCCTCTATCTCAGGAAGCTGTGCACCCTGGACGTCCTCGCGGACGCGCTCGGCGACGTCAGCCGCTCCCTGATCGGAAACGTCGTCCGTGAGATCCGTCCCCTGCTCGAACAGGACGGCTGGATTCCAGGCCAGGCAACCACCCGATATCGCACCGCAGACGACCTCTTGGCGGCCGCCGAGACACACGACGCGACACACCGACAAGTTGAATCTTGACGGCTCCAGTGGGTGCGGCAGCGCTGCCAGGAGGCACCGGGCAGGACGGCGCCGATCGCGTCGACCAGGCCGGCGTGGGCGTCGGAGACGACGAGCTGGACGCCGGCCTGGCCGCGGGCGATGAGCGAGCGCAGGAAGGCCAGCCAGCCGGCGCCGTCCTCGGCGGTGGCCACGTCGAGGCCGAGGATCTCGCGGTGCCCGTCGGCGTTGACGCCGACCGCGATCAGGGCATGCACGTTGATGATCCGGCCCTCCTCGCGGACCTTCTGGGTCAGCGCGTCGACCCAGACGAACGTGTAAGGCCCGGCGTCCAGGGGCCGGTTGCGGAACGCGGTGACCTGCTCGTCCAGGTGCCGGGCCATCGCGGACACCTGGGACTTCGACAGCTGGGTGACGCCGAGGGACTCGGCGAGTTTCTCGACCCGGCGGGTGCTGACACCGAGCAGGTAGGCGGTGGCGACCACGCTGATGAGGGCCTGCTCGGCCCGGCGGCGGCGTTCCAGCAGCCAGTGCGGGAAGTAACTGCCCTGGCGCAGCTTGGGGATGGCCAGTTCGATGGTGCCGGCCCTCGTGTCCCACTCGCGCGTGCGGTAGCCGTTGCGGTGGTTGACTCTCTCCTCGCTGACCTGGCCGTATTCGGCGTTGCAGAGGGCGTCGGCCTCGGCGGACATGAGCGCGTCGGCGAACGTCTTGACCATCGCGCGCAGCAGATCGGGACTCGCCGCGGTGAGGTTGTCTTCCGCGAGGGCGTGCAGGGGCAGACTGTCGGGTGCGGTCATCGTGCTGATCTCCTTCGGGCTTCGACACCTCGAAGATCAGCCGGTGGCCGTTCGTCTATGCGGGCCTCACCCCGATGCCGGAGCAAACCCCCGGATCAGGTCGAACCCGTACACCATCTCCATGGACGCAACCCTCCAGCGACGGGCACGGCATTGGAAAGGCATCACCGCGTGCGTCACACCGCGGGTCGCTTCCTTAAGCTCATGTCATGCAATGGCGCATCCGGCGAGAACGTACGACGTCGGTGTCCGCGCGCGCTCCGGGCGACATGGGAACAGCGGAGGAGACGGCACTCGACAAGCGATGGTGCGCCGACATGTGGACCACGTCTCTTGCCACGGTGGCCTTCCTCGGGATGCTGATCGCCCTCGACACGTTCGCCGGGACGCTGAACGCGGCGCGAAGCGTGCTGTGGATCGGGCTGGCTGTTCTGATGTTCCTGCTCCTGACCCCGGCCCGGGTAGTGGCCGGCCGTGGGTGGCTGGAGTCTCGCTGGCTGTGGCGTGAGCGCCTCGTACACACTGATCGATTGGTTTCGGCACGCTGGTCGCCGGAGGGCGCGCCGCGGCTGATCCTGCGTGATGCGGACGGAGGCCGAGTCGAGGTGAATCCTGACGTGCTCGCAGCCAATCCCCCGCTCTGGCGTCTGGTGGACGCCGGAATCCGTGCGTCGCTGAAGCAAGGAAGACTGCGGCGTGGGGAGTCGGTGTTGCGGCAGCTCTCCCTACAGGTCGAGAAGGACATGGCGCTGGCCATCTTCAAGGTCTCAGGCCTTCAGGAGGGCGAGCAGCCGTAAGCCCGGGGCGGAAGAGCTCCGCCGGCTTGTCTCCGTCCCCAGGGTCACGTCGGCGCGATGGGAAACGCCTCACGGCACGTCGCCGTGCCACGAGGGTGCACGGGTATCCACAGAGGCATCACGCCGGTCGAACCAGTCGCTCAGAGCGGCGCCGCCCTGCAGTCCCAAGGCCAGAAACAACAGGGCCGGTGTGAAGGAGGACAGCAGGAGGTCGGCGTCTTCTCGGGGCATGTCCGACAGCCGTAGCACCGCCGGCACCAGCGACCCGACGTACAGCACCAGCGCAGCGACGCCCTGAACCCTGGTCCGTGCCGAGGACCAGTGCCAGCGCGCCCTGCGGGGAGCCCAGCCGCGCAGCAAGGCGACGCCGAACGGCAGCAGCAGCGCCGTGGACACGCCGATCCAGCACCAGAAGAAGACCCTCACGTCGCTCACCTTTCGTTGGCGCGAGAGTACGCGCGCAATGCACCGCGGTCGATGCCGGAACCCGGCAGTCATTTCCTCGCCGAACCGCATCATTGACTCCGACTCCGCGATGGTCCGCTCACCCGGCCGACCCCGCGGGTAGGGTGTGCGGCCGGGATCTTGACGAGGCCTTGACGTAGGCCAATGAGGGCTACGACTGTCGAGGCAGACCGGGGGAAAGAGGCAACGGGTGGCAGGATTGGTGACACGGTTGCGGTCGCTGTCATTGGTGCTGGCCGCACACCCCGCTCGCGCGGTCGTCCTGGCCTTCGCCGCCGTGGTCCTCGCCGGTGCGGTGCTGCTTGTGCTGCCGATCGCCACCGAGGAACGGGCGGGGGCCAGTTTCCTGACGGCGCTGTTCACTTCTACATCCGCCGTGTGCGTCACCGGACTCGCCGTCGTCGACACGGGCACGTACTGGAGCGGCTTCGGCGAGGGTGTCATCCTCGTGCTGATCCAGGTCGGCGGCTTCGGGATCATGACGATGGCATCGCTGTTGGCGCTGCTGGTCTCGGGTCGGCTTCGGCTGCGCATGCAGCTGACCGCGCAGGCGGAGACCAAGAGCCTGGGCATCGGGGATGTCCGCCGCGTGCTGCTCGGGGTCGCCGGGACCACGCTGCTCGTGGAGCTCGCGGTGGGGGCCGTACTGGCGCTGCGGTTCCGGTACGGGTACGGCGAGAGCATCGGCAGCGCCGTGTACCTCGGTTTCTTCCACGCGGTGTCGGCGTTCAACAACGCCGGGTTCGGGCTGCACGCCGACAGCATCACCCGCTACGCCGGAGACACGTGGGTGATGCTGCCGGTCGCCGTCGCCGTGATCCTGGGCGGCCTCGGCTTCCCCGTCCTGCTGGAGCTGCTGCGCCACCGCAACCGGCGGCGTACGACCGGGCGCCGCAACTGGACCCTGCACACCAAGCTGACGCTGATCACCACAGCCGTCCTCCTGATCGCCGGCACCGTGCTGACCGGCCTGCTGGAGTGGACCAACGCCGGCACCCTGGGCCCGCACTCGACGGCGGACAAGATCCTCAACAGCTTCTTCCACTCCGCCATGGCGCGCACCGCCGGCTTCAACGCGGTCGACATCGGGGCGATGGAGTCCTCCACGCTGCTGATGACGTGCGTGCTGATGTTCATCGGCGGTGGCAGCGCCGGGACCGCGGGCGGCATCAAGGTGACCACGTTCGCGGTCCTGCTCGTCGCGATCATCGCGGAGGTGCGCGGCGAGCCCACCTCGGGGGTACTGGGACGCCGTCTCGCCCCGCACGTACTGCGCCAGGCCCTGACCGTGGCGCTGCTGGGCGTCGGCCTGGTCATCGCCTCCACTCTGCTTCTGCTTACGCTGGTCGAGGAGCGGCTGGAGGCTGTGCTGTTCGAGGTCGTCTCCGCCTTCGCGACGGTGGGACTGTCCACCGGCATCACCGCGGACATGCCGGGGGCCGGCCAGCTTCTGCTGATCGGCCTGATGTTCGTCGGCCGTATCGGCCCCATCACCCTTGTCTCTGCGCTCGCCCTGCGGGAGCGCAGGCGCCGCTACGAACTGCCCGAGGAGCGACCCGTCATTGGCTGACTACCTGCACAAGCTGCGCATGCGCCGCCGCAAGCGCCTCGCCGAGACTCGCGCCCATGGGGCGACGGACCAGCGCGTGGCCGTGATCGGCCTGGGCCGCTTCGGCTCGTCCCTCGCCAGCGAGCTGATGCGCCGCGGCTGGGACGTCCTCGGCATCGACACGGACGCCCGCCTGGTCCAGAAGTACAGCGACGGGCTGACACATTCGGCGGTCGCCGACTGCACCGACCCGGAGGTGCTGCGCCAGCTCGGCGTCCACGAGTTCACCAGCGCCGTGGTCGGCATCGGGACCGACATCGAGGCGAGCATCCTGGTCAGCGCCAACCTGCTGGAAGCCGAAGTGCCCAACGTCTGGGCCAAGGCCATCAGCCGCCAGCACGGCCAGATCCTCGAACGCCTCGGCGTCCACCACGTCGTCCTTCCCGAGCACGAAATGGGCGAACGCGTCGCCCACCTCGTCACCGGCCGGATGCTGGACTTCATCGAGTTCGACGACGACTACGCCCTCGTGAAGACCGTCGCCCCGGACATCGCCACCGGCGTCCCGCTCGGTCAGAGCCAGGTCCGCAGCCGGTACGGCGTCACGGTCGTCGGCATCAAACGCCATGGCGAGGACTTTACGTACGCCACCGCCGAGACCGTCATCCAGAAGGGCGATGTCATCGTCGTCACCGGCAAAACGCACGCGGTGGAGGCGTTCGCCGAGCTCAGCTGATCACCGGCCTGGTCAGGGCCGGTGATCACAGAGGTTATCGGGCGCTTGGCTTCGGCAGACCCGCCGGTCAGCCGTTGAGGTCGCGGTGGTTGAAGCGGTACGTCCCCGCTGCCACCAGCACCGCGGAGGCCCCGGCAAGGATGCCCGCGTCGGCCCACTGCATGCCGTGCTTCAGCGGCTCGCCGCCGGTGTAGTAGTGGAAGGGCGAGAGGTACCCGGCCCAGTCCGCGCCGAGTTGCCCGGCGAAGGTGTGGGCGGCATAGGTGAGGATTCCGATGCCGGCGGCGTCCCGTGCCGGCTCGACGCCGTCCTCTCGCGCCCGGCGACTCTGAGCCGCGCAGATCAGCCGGCATACGGGATGCGTCAATGTGTCGTACATGGTTCGTCAAGAACGTCGGCGCGCGTCTCGACGTGCGGTCTCATCCGCGTTGCATGGAAGAAGCCGCACTCGCGGGTACGCGCTGTTGAAGGAGGGATCGGCCCATGGTGGAGTGGCGCCCTTTGCGTACCGCCGCCCTCCGGCCCGTGCCCGAGCCTACGGCCACGCCGTTCGTCTGGGCGGCGGCTTGCGCGGGAGCGTTCGTCCTTGCGGTCGTACTCAGTACGCTCAGCGGCCCGTCTGCTCCATCCGTCGCCCTTGCGGTTCTCTGCGGGTTCGCGGCGCTGCTGGGCCTGCCTGCCCGCTTCACCGCGGCACCCGGAACCGCCCTCGTGTGCTGGCTGTTCCTCAACGGCTTCCTGATCACGCCACGCGGTGAACTCACCTGGCAGGGGCATCCGGACGCAGCCCGGATGGGCCTCCTCCTCGCCGCCGCAGTCCTCGGCACGCTTGTCGCGCGGATCATCAATGCGGTTGGCGCACATCACCGCACCACACCCGGTGACGGCCCACCCTGAGAGCGCGCACGGTCAGTTGCACCGGAATGCCACAAGGACCACCTCGCCGTGGCTGGTAGGGGACCACATCCGCGTGATGCTGCCTTGTAGGACGACAAAGAACGGAACGGAAGCCGACCGTGCGGGCACGTGACCTGGCAGTGGAGTACGAGACGGTCGGCGTCGACACCGACGCCATGAAGGCAGCACGCCTGATGGCCGGGACAAGCTTCCCGCCCTGCTGGTGATCGACGAGAACGGTGCGCCCAAGGCCATCCTGCCCGCGTCCCAGACGATCAAGATTCTCGTGCCGGAGTACGTCATCGAAGACCCGACACTGGCCGCCGTGGTCGACGAGCGGCACGCCAACCGGTTGTGCCGGGCGATGGAGGGCCGCACCGTTCGCGACTGCCTGTCCAAGAGGGTGACTGAGCTGCCGGTCGCCGCGCCGGACGACACTGCCCTTGACGCCGCGCAGAGGGCGCGGGTACGTAGCCCGCTGGTGGCGGTCGTCGAGAAGGACAAGGCCGGCATACGGCTCCTGGGCGTCATCACCGCCGCCCATCTGCTGGATCGACTCCTCGCCGCGGTCTGAGAAGGGGAATCACGGAGCTTCCGAGCCGTCCTCGCCATACACCTCGAGCACCCGGCCCAGGCTCAGCTGATGCAGCACGCCGCGCGACTGGTGCCCCGTGTGGGTGACGATCACACGCGTACTGTGCGCGCTCGCTGCCCGCACTGTCATGAAGAACGCCGTTCCTCCATCACTGCTGAGGTGGCTCAGCCGGCGAAGGTCGAGCTCGAGGACGTCGGGATGCGAGCGCAGAACGTCCTGCAGCTGCACACCGATGCGCGCGGCGTTCTCAGAAGTGATCTCTCCGGAGAGCCGGACCACGATGTGACCGGGAGCGGACTCGCCGACCTGGTGCTCCTGACGGCGGAACGGATGGAGCAGGCGGTTTCCGACCCTGCGTAGTCCGTGGTCCCGGTGGAACTCCTCGGTGGGGGAAGCGTCTGGCATCCGCGGCTCCAGGACAGGATGGACCGACTGCCGACCAGACTTCCCGGCGCGCCTGCCGCTGAGCCTAATCGCCGCGCGATCCGTGTGCCGCTTGTGCCGTTCTGCGACTCGGCTGATCGGATGGCGGGGGCAGCAGGGCGTGCCCGCCCTGAGTATTGCCGGATTCCGGCAACGTCATGCCCTTCGAAGTGCGCGTTAGTGATCTGTCAAAGACGCATCAAGAACGGGTAAGGTTCCCAGCGGTGTGCCGGGAAGCCTGGTCGGCGAGCAGAGGACGAATCTCTCTTCCGATCGGGGGTGGCCCGTCATGGTGCTCGTGGCGGTGTTCGGTACCGCGCTGCTGGTGGCGGTTTTGTTGTCGGGCCTGGCGGCGCGGACGGTGCTCTCCACGTCCTTTCTCTTCCTGGTGGGCGGAGCGCTCGTCAGCGATGGCTTCCTCGGTCTGATCCACATCACGCCGGACAGCGAGATGGTGTCCGTGACGGCCGATCTGGCACTGTTCGCGGTGCTGTTCACCGACGGCATGCACGTCTCCCTGCCCAAGCTGCGCGCCAACTGGAGGAACCCGGCGCGTGCCCTGGGCCTGGGCATGCCCCTCGCGTTCGTGTTCATGGCACTGGTCACGCACTTCCTGGTGGGCCTGGACTGGACGACGTCGTTCCTCGTCGGGGCCGTCCTCGCGCCGACCGACCCGGTGTTCGCCTCGGCGATCGTGGGCCGGAGGGAAGTCCCGGCGAAGCTGCGGCAGTTGCTGAATGTGGAGAGCGGTATCAACGACGGGCTCGCGCTACCGATCGTCCTCATCCTGATCGCCGCCGCGGGCCCGACCGCCGACAGCGCGGAAGCCTCCGGCTCCAAGATCGCCCTGGAGCTGGTGCTCGGCCTCGTCTTCGGTTTCGCGCTGCCGCTGCTGGTGAACTGGCTCGTACGTTTCCGGCTGCTGGGCGCGGAGCCGAAGCTGCAGCCCCTGCTGCCGCTGGCGACCGGGATCATCCTGTACGCAGCCTGCCACCTCACCCACGCCAACCCGTACCTCGCCGCCTTCTCGGCCGGCGCGGTCATCGCACACGTGTCGCCGGAGGCGAAGGAGTCCTTCGAGCCGCTCGGCGAGGCGCTGGCGGAGCTCGCGAAGTTCGCGGCCCTGCTGCTCTTCGGCGCCCTGCTGACACCGCAGCTGTTCGGTGACTTGTCGTTCGGCGGTTATGTGGCGGTCGTCCTGGCGATCGTCCTGATCCGTCCGGCCTCGCTGCTGATCTCGCTGATCGGCACGAGTCTGTCCCGCAAGGAGAAGGTGGTGGCTGCCTGGTTCGGGCCGAAGGGCTTCGCCTCGGTGGTGTACGGGCTGCTTGTACTTCAGGCCGGGATCCCGCAGGGCGAGGAGGCGTTCACCCTCATCGCCGTGTGCATCGCCTTCTCGATCATCGCGCACAGCTCCACCGACGTGCCGATAGCCCGCCTCTTCCACGTCGAGGACATCGCCGGTGTCACCGGAGGCACCCCTGCTCCCCGTACCGCCAAGGAGTCCGACCATGTCGGCACGTGAACTCGCCGAGCCCTACCCGCAGGTGTCCACCGACGACGACGCCACCGCAGCCGCCCGGCTGCTGGCCGAACACAAGCTGCCCGCACTCCTGGTCGTCGACCGCGACGGACAGCCGTACGCCATCGTGCCCGGCTCCCAGCTCATCGGACAGCTCGTCCCCGAGTACGCCCTGGAGGATCCGCTGCTCCCGGCCGTCATCGACGACCGGGACCTCGACGAGGTGCCCGACAAGCTCGCCGGGCTCAGCGTGGCCGAATGGCTGCCGCGCCGCAGGTTCCAGCCACCGACGGTCGGCCCGGACGCTAACGTCATGCACATCGCGGCCTTGATGGCCCGCACCCACACGCCACTGGTCGCCGTCGTCGAACGCGACGGCGACCAGGTCCGCCTGGCAGGGGCCATCACGGCCGCCCGCCTGATGGAACGACTCATCGGAGGATCGTGAACGACTGGCACAAATACCAGCTCTCGGCCTGACCGGCGATCTCACTCAAGAAGAGCCGCACCCAAATCCTTTGACCACATCGCGTTCTAGAGAAGACCGGACTGGTCACCTGCGATCAGCTGGTGGTGCTCCGAGTTCTGTACGCGCAGACTGGTGGGTTCGTCGCCGCTTACTGATCAGCATGGCAACGACGAGCAGTGCCGCGCAGAGGGCGGCGATCCCAGCCGGGCCGGCACCGTCCAGCGTGTCGGCGATGGCCCGCTGGGCCGCGCCCGCCCCATTGATGACCGGGTCGGTGGTGGCTGGGTCGTGCTGGACGCGGATCTCGTACCAGCCGTAGTACGCCACGTACGCCCCGACGAGGAGCAGCAGGCCGCCGCCGAGACGGGGTGCGAGGGCGCCAAAGCGGCGCAGCCGGGTCACCGCGGTGATGCGGGTCAGGGCGATAGTCAGGGAGGCGGCGCCGACGATCAGGCCCATTCCGGCGGCGTAGGCGGCGAACAGGGCGATGCCCTCGCCGGTGGATCCGCTGCGGAAGGCGGAGACGACGATGGCCAGGAACGGGGCGATGGTGCAGCCGAGGGAGGCGGTGGCGTATGCCACGCCGAACAGCGCCATAGAAGGGATGGAGCGGGTGACCGTGGGGGCGCGGCGCACTTTCGGGGCCAGGGCGGGGAGTTGGCGGCCGGCCAGCAGCCAGGCGCCGGCCACGGCCATGAGCAGCCCGAACGCGATGGTGAACCAGGGCAGATGCCGCTGCACCTGCCCGGCGACGGGCTGGACGGCCAGGCCGAAGACGCCGAAGAGCGCGGCGAATCCGACGGTCATCGCGGCAGTGGCGGCCAGGGCCCGGCCGACCGCGACCGTCCGGCTGGGCGAGTCGTCGCCGAGGACCAGCAGCGACAGGTAGGCCGGGAGCAGGGCGAAGCCGCACGGGTTGACGGCAGCAAGCATCCCCGCGGTGAGCGCGAGGGCGAGGGGCAGGTCGGCCATGGTGCTCAGCCGGTGAGCCCGGCGACCTTCTCAGCCAGTCCCTGCCCACCGGGCAGGACGCCCTCGTAGACGGTCGTGCCGTTCTTGTCGAGGATGACGTAGTGGCTCTGCTCGGTGATCTCGAACCGCTTCCACACGTCGCCCGCCTCGTCGGACAGGTGGGGGAAGCTGTCGGTTTCGGTCTCGGCGACGAAGTCCTTCATGGCGGCGCTGGTGTCGAGCCCGGCAACGCCCAGGACGTTGGCCTTGCCCTGGTAGTCGGCGGCGACCTTCGCGGTCTCTGTGGCCTGGGCGCGGCACTTGGGGCACCAGGGCGCCCAGAACCAGAGCACGGTCGGCTTGCCCGCGAGGGTCTTCGCGTCGAACGGCTTGCCGTCCACGGTGGTGCCGGTGAACTGCAGCGCCTCGGGCACAGCGGCCCCGGCGTCACCGGCGTCCGAGGTGGTGGGCGACTGGGCGGGCGAGGACGTTTTCGACGGCGAGGCGCCCGCGTCGCCATCGGTGTCGGAGCCGCCTTCGGTTCCGCACCCGGCGACGGTGAGCAACGTGGCGGCCAGAGCGGCAGGAAGCAGGGTGCGAACGCGCATGGACGACTCCGAGTGACTCCTGTGTGCGGGGACCGGGTGTGAGCGTAGAGCCGCCGGGCCCCGCGGGCGGGCTGTGGTGGCCTTACGGTTCGGTGACGTCAGCCCGCGGCCTCCTTGAGGCGCTCGGTGTCGAGGACGGTGATGCGGCCGCGGGCGAGGCGCAGCAGGCCGTGGTCGGCGTAGTCGTGCAACACCTTGGTGCACGTTTCGCGAGACGTGCCGGCCAGGGCGGCGAGCTGCTCGTGGGTGAGGGCGATCTGCGGGTGGCGTCCGACCGGCCGCAGCGGACTTGCCGAGGGCTGGGCGGTGGTCAGAGTGGTGAGGGTCGTGGCGATGCGCTGGGCGACGGTCTTGAACACGCTGTCGGACAGGCGTTGTTCGAGGTCGGACAGGCGGCGGCCGAGGATCGCCGTGATCCGGGCGGCGATCCGGGCGTCAGACAGCAAGTACTTGTGCACGTCCGCGCGGCTCATCACGCACACGACGGTGTCGTCGAGGGCCTCGGCGAAGTTGTCGTACATGTGCTGCCCGAGCAGGACCATCTCCCCGAAGATGGTGCCCGGCGTGATGATGGCGGTGGTCAGCGCCCGGCCGTCCGCGGAGACCCGGAAGACGCGCACCCGGCCGCGTTTGAGGATGAACAGCACCTCGGACGGCTGGGCCGGCGAGTAGAGGATCTCGCCCGCGTTGTACGTCTTCATCGGCGCCGCCTCCGCGATGGCGGCCATCTCCCGCTCGGACAGGTCGCAGAAGATGTCGACCTCGGCCAGGCACCAGGTCCGCTCGGCGTCGTCATCTGCTGCGGCGTCGGCCATGGTGTGCGTCTCCTCGCGTCGTCCCGGTGCCCACGGCGGGGGCGCGGCGCCCCATGCCGGGCTGGCCAACACCTCGGCGCCCTGGGCCAGACAGTACGGCACCACGACACCTCCGAAGCCTGTCCGACGCGGCCCCGCCCCCGGTGGTGTTGCACCGGTGCCGGGGGTTGACGTGGGCGGTAGGGAGCTCATCCTCGGGCCGGACCGTTGCTCCTGCCCATCGTCTGGGCGATGGAGGCGAAGGCCACTCCGGCGAGCAGCCCGAACACGAGGTGGGCGCCCAGGCTGGAGGAGGTGACGTCGTTCCACTCGAAGACGGGCATGCCCATGTTCGCGGGCATGATCCACAGGGCCCCGAGGGCCCACCAGACAGCGCCGTAGACGAGGCCGAGAACAGCGGCGGGGGCAACATGCCGGGCGTACTGTCCGAGCAGCGCGCCGAAGCCGGTCCCGGCGAAGAGCGCGATGGACAGATGGATCAGCCAGCCCACGAAGGCGTTGGTGGATCCGAGCAGCCCGGCGACCATGGTGATCATCGCCGTGTCCATCATCGGCCGGGACACCGACATCCAGATGCCCATCCCGACACCGCCGACCAGCCCGGCCGCGGCACCCCACACCGCATGGACCGGAATCGTGGCGGTCTTCGGGGATATCTGCACGGTGGTGGCCATGGTGATCGTCCTCCCGATGCTGATGTTCCGCTCACGATGCCGACGCTAGGACGCAGGGCGTATGCAGGTATGTGAGGGCGCTTACGTACCCGGGAGTAGACCGCTGGATGGTCATGGTGACTTCACCGCGATCAGCAGGGCGTAGCCGAGAAGGCCGTCGGCGACGGCCGTGCGGGCCGCGGCCAGGATGTCGGTGGCCGCGGCCAGGTTCACACCGGCTTCGGTGAGGCGGGCCGGGGCCGTGAGGCGCAGTAGGTTCAGACGCGCCTCGATCTGGTCGATCATGCGCAGCATTGCTGCGTCGTGCCGCTCGGTGTGACGGGTGTGCAGACCGGCCGCGGCCAGGATGTCGGCGTACTCGGGCAGCGGGCGGGCGTCGGCCACGCAGGCGATACGGGCACCCAGTCCGCTCAGTTCGGGTGAAAGTCGGTCGGGGTCGGCGGTGACGTCGGTGATGCCCACGCGCCCGCCCGGTCTAAGGACGCGGGCGAACTCGGTGGCGGCCCGCGCCTTGTCCGGAAAGGTACACAGCGCGCACTCGCACACCACCGCGTCGAACACTCCGCCCTCGTACGGCAGGTGCTCGGCGTCGCCGGTGACGAACACTGCCCGCTCGGCCATCCCGGCTGCCTGCGCGGCTCCCTGGGCGAGGGCGGTGTTGGCGGGCGCGTAGTCGACGCCGTCCACGCGTGCGCCGTAGACGTCGGCGAGGAGGAGGGCGGTGGTGCCGCGGCCGGAGGCCACGTCCAGGACGCGGGCGTCGCCGGGCAGCTGCAGGTGGTCGGCGAGGTGGCGGGTCAGGGTGAGGCCGCCGGGGTGGTAGGAGTCGCCGAGCAGCAGGGCGACAGCGTCCTTCGCGTAGGCGTCGGCGCAGCAGGTCTTGATCTCGTCGTGGTTCACGGCCGGCGCTCCTCTGCTGCGTCATTGCGCGCGGTCTTCGAGCCGTACGGCGTGGAGGTGAGCCGATCGGCGAGCGGCAGCGCGTTGGGCACGACGTCGGCGACGGGGACGCCGGACATCTGCGCGCGGACCTGTTCGCGGTAGCCGACGGAGTTGTACGCGCAGAACGGGATGAGCCGCCCGTCGGGGGTAATCTCCTCGACGCAGCACTTCATCAGCTGCTTGACGTTGAGGGTGTAGGGGTCCTGGAAGTCCTGCACCACGATCATGAACGCCTTGTCGTTCAGGTCCCGCACCGCTTCCGGGAGGTCGATGCCGCAGGCGTCCGCGCAGTCCAGGGCCTCGGCGGTGGCCCGCAGCTTCTCCTCGGTCGTCTCCGTCCCCATGAACGCCGAGGCCGACCACAGTTTCTCCAGGGCCTCGCGGATGCCGACGTCGGGCATGACGCGGTTGGTGACGTAGTCGAGGTAGTCCTCCACGTTCAGCAGCCGCGGGATCGGCACCACCGTGCGGTTGCCCGGTTCCCCGTCCACCAGCAGGTAGGTGATGGACCGGCAGGTCGGGAAGCAGCACGGCACGGGGAAGAAGTCGCCCTTCTGGAACCAGCCCGGCCGCTGTTCGTTGATCAGCCGGATGACGTCGGGGTTGGTGAGCCGCTGAAGCGGGTCGAACTCCACGTGTCGGCCGGAGTGCGTGACGGGCTGGAACGCCACGGACCGTACGGCGGGATGGTCGATGCCGTACTCGATGATCGCCCCGAGTTCGTGCTCGTTCAGGCCCCGCTCGACCGCCGCGACGAGAGTGACGGTCAGCCCCGCCTCCGCGCAGTTGTCCAGCGCCCGCTGCTTGAACATCCGCAGGTCCCGCCCCCGGATCTCCAGGTGGGTGCGTTCGTCGAAGCCGTCGAACTGGAGGTAGATGTTCACCGACCGGCCCGGCACCTGGTTGCGCTTGCCGAGCTCGGCAACGAAGGTCCGGTCGGAGGCGAGGCGGATGCCGTTGGTGTTGAGGGTGACGTTCTTGATCGGGCGGGCCTGGGCGAGGTCGATGAAGTCGAGGATGTGCTTGTGGACGGTGGGCTCGCCGCCGGACAACATCACCACCTCCGCATCACCCTCGGATTCCACGAAGGCGTCGAGCATGGTTGCGCACTGCTCGTGGGTGATGGAGTAGCCGTCGGGTTGGTGGCCGGAGTCGGCGAAGCAGATCGGGCAGTCCAGGTTGCAGCCGGTGTTGACCTCGATGATGCCCAGGCAGGCGTGCTGCTTGTGCTCCGGGCAGAGCCCGCAGTCGCTCGGGCAGCCGTCCCTCACCTCGGTCTGGAAGGTGAGAGGAATGGTGCCCGGCTTGTTGAAGCGCGCGGCGGACAGGTATTCCTCGGCATCGCCGTACACCAACGCCTCGAACTGCCCATGGTCGCGGCAGCGTTTACGCAGATAGACCTTGCCGTCCCGGATGTTGACCTGCGCGTCGACCGGAGTCTTGCACAACGGGCAGATCGACTTGGTGAACTCCACGAACACCTCGTCGCGGTCCACCTTGCGCCGGGGCGCGGATGCCTGGGTCATCTCGATCCTCTCTTCGCGGTGGGGCCGGATGCCTTGCGTGCCCCGCGGAACAGCAGGACCGCGTAGCACAGCAGCAGTGCGTCCTGCACGAGGACGAACCAGCTCAGTCGCTGGGCGAGATATCTGCCGAAGCAGCCGCAGTTGGTCACCGTGAGGCCGCGGGCGTAGGCCTGTACGGCCAGCAGTGCCCATGCCCCCGACACGGCCGTGTAGACCCACACGGGGGCGATCGCCTTCGACCGCGGGCGGGCAAGGAACCACACCCCGCACACCAGCTCGCCCGCGATGAGTGCTGCGGCAAGCGCAGGCGCCCCCGGCCCAGAGACGAGCCCATAGGCATCCAAAATCCCGGGCATCTGACGGAAGGACACGAGCTGTCCGACCGCCATCGCGACGAAAAGCGCACCCAGCACGCTCCGCAGCACCATGCGCTGCACGCTATGCCCCAGGTGAGGCGGGGATCTGTAAGCGCGCTCACCGACGGCACACAGCTGACTCAGGCCAGGGCGTCGAGCGCGGCGAGGATGTCGGTTGGTTCGGCGCGGCGGGTGTAGTCGGTGTCGACGAAGGCCCAGCGGATGATGCCGTCGCGGTCGATGACGTACGTCGCGGGCAGAGGGAGCGTACGCGGGTGACCCCCGTTGACGCGCTGAAGCTCGAAGCCGAGCTTGTCGTATACGGCGGCAAGGTCGTCGGGGAGGTCGAAGGCGAGGCCGTATTGCTCGGCGGTGTCGGAGCCGAGGTCACTGAGGACGTCGAAGGCGAGGTCGTGCTTCTCGGTCAGGGAGAGGGACTCGTCGGGGATCTGCGGGGAGACGGCGACGAGTCGGACGCCGCGTGCGGTGATGTCGTCGTGGTGACGCTGAAGGGAGCGCAGTGCGATGTTGCAGTACGGGCACCAGGCGCCGCGGTAGAAGGTCAGGACGACCGGGCCGGTAACGAGCAGGTCCTCCCGGACCACCGTCTGGCCGGTCGCCGACGGCAGGCTGAAGTGCGGGGCCCGGTCGCCGACGGTCAGGGCGCGGGTGGCCCGGCCGGAGTCGGCGAGGTCCTGGGCGGCGCGGTTCATGATCTCCCGTATCTCGGCGGGGATCTGCTGCTGGCGGGACTCGTAGAAGGCGCGCAGCTCGGCGTTGAGGGTCATGGAAGGGTCCTCCTGGGGCTGGGACAGGGTCGGGACAGAGCCGAACCTCCAAATTGGAATGACCGTTTCAAGATAGTGGAGGGGGCGGTATCTTGGAACTTCCATTTCAGGATCGCGGGAGTGCCAGGAGGTGAGGGCAGTGCCGGACATCAAGCACTTCGACCCGGACACTGCACTGGAGACGGTGGTGCGGCTGTTCTGGCGGCAAGGAATGGCCTCGACCGGCATCCAGGACATCGTGACGACGACCGGACTCAACCGCTCCAGCCTCTACGCCACCTTCGGCAGCAAGCAGGATCTCTACCGCACCGCGCTGCGCCGCTACATCGAGAGCCGTTCGCAGCCGGCGTTCTGCCGCCTCGCGCAGGACGAACGGGGCCTGCCCGCCATCGCCGAGTTCTTCACCGCGCTCATCGACGTGCGCTGCTCAGGGGAGTACGCGCGGTGGGGCTGCATGGTCTCCAACGCGCACGCCGGTGCGGAGAACGGCGACCCGAAGGTCCGTGCCCTCCTCGACGGGCACCACCGGCACCTACGGGACGCGATGTACGCGGCGCTGACGATCGCGCAGGACAACGGCCAACTTCGACCCGAGGCCGACCTCGGCGCCACGGCCGAGCTCCTGGCCCTGCTCGCCTACGGCGTCAACGTGCGCTCCCGTGCCGGAGCGGACGTCCGCGAGCTGGAGGAGACGGTGACGGCAGCCCTCACCGCGATCGGTGGCCGGGCGGCGCCCTGACGGCACACCCCCTCAGCCCCGCGCTCTCCGCTCGGCCTCCTCCTTGACCGAGGCGAGCGAGTCGGCGACGGTCGCCTCCCACCGCTTGGCGACCTTCTCGCCCCACCACTGCCCAGCACGCCAGAGGTCTGTGCCCAACTCTCCCTCGTACAGCAGCCGAGTGGCCCCGTCCCGTTCGGTGAGGGTGAAGGACTCGACGACGTACGGCACCGGGCCGCGCACCAGCCGGAAATCCACCCGCTCGGGCCGGGTGAACCGCACCGTCTCCACCGTGACGGCCTTCCAGCGGCCGCCGAGCGGCGTGTGGTGGGCGGCAAGCACCATGTCGCCGCCCCGCTCCAGAACACGGACCTTCTCCCCCATGGCCCGCGTGGTCCGCCCCAGGTACGGCTGGCCGATCACGTCGAAGATGACCTCCCGGGGCGCGGCGATGTCCAATGGTTGAAGCCCGAGCTTCCGGATGCGCCGCCCCACACCGAGGTCGGCGGGCAGGGCGCCCGAGACCAGCCCCGCCCAGCCACCGACGGCGACTGCCCCTGCCGCAGCCGCCCAGGCCGTGAGATGCGCGAGACGACGGCCGGTCACCGGGAGGGCTCCGGTTCGCCCTCGACCGTGACGCCCTGCCAGAACGCGACATGGTTCTTGATCCGGCGCGCCAGGGGGCTCGGATGCGGGTAGTACCAGGCGGCCTTCGGGTTGGTCCGCCCGCCCACGGTGACGTCGTAATACCGGGCGAGCCCCTTCCAGGGGCACAGGGACCTCGACCGGCTCTCGCGGAAGTACTGGCGGTGCAGCGCCTCGGACGGGAAGTAGTGGTTGCCCTCGACGATCACGGTGCGCGGGGCTTCCGCGATCACCGCTCCGTTCCATACGGCCCGCAACATGATCTCGCTCCTCCACATGCACCGGAAGGATTCCCCGGGTGTTACGACGTGACGCTATGCGCGGCACCTACGGCGGTTCCGTGACGGCGCTCACCGTTCGCGTGGGTGAGGATGCGGCAGGTGTCGGTGTCGGTGCACTTGGCCGGGTCCGTCCGCGCGGCCCGCTCGGCGAGGCCACGCAGGGCCTGCCGGGTGGCGCGCAGCTCGCGGATACGCCGGTCGATGTCGGCCAGATGCTGGTCGATGAGGGCCGTGACGTGCTCGCACGGCGAGGCCCCGGCATCGCGGAGGGCGAGGACGGAGCGGATCTCGGCGAGGGTGAGGCCGGCGCTCTGAGCTTCGCGGATGAAGGCCAGTCGCCGCCGGGTCTGCTCCGGGTAGTCGCGGTAGCCGCCAGGCGTGCGGGGCGGCTCCGGCACCAGCCCGATCTCCTCGTAGAAGCGGATCGTCTTGGCGCTCAGCCCGCTCGCGATGGCCAACTCGCCGATGCGCATGTCTCCGGGCTAGCCCTTGACCTTCCAGCAAGCTGGAAGGTCTACCGTCCGGGACACAGACGGAGAACGAAGAACAGGAAGGGGCTCACCATGAAGCAGCCCGAGACGACGGGACGGATCACGGTCATGATCGTGCCCGGCTGCCCGAACGCCTCGCTCGTGCGCGAGCGGATCGCGGACGCCGTCGCGGGCCGGACCCTGATGTTGGACTGGATCGAGGTGCGCGACGCCGAAGAGGCCGCCCGGCGGGGATGACCGGCTCGCCCACCATCCTGCTCGACGGCATCGACCCGTTCGCCCAGGAGGGCCTGCACCCGAGCCTGTCCTGTCGGCTCTACCGCCACGCCGACGGCATGACCGACGGCGCACCGGCCCTCGCAGACCTGCGCCGCGTCCTCACAGTGATCCGCCCGGCCGGAACGACAGGAAGGAATGAGGAGCCACTCTGGCCTCCAGCCCCCGAGAGGTCGTCATCGACCTGTCCGCCACCCACGTCTGGGACGCCTCCTCGGCCGCCGCCCCGGACGCCCTCGAGACCAAGCGCGCCCAGCACTGCAAAACCGCCGAGATCGCCAGCCTGAACGATCCCTGTGCCCGCCTGCATGGCTGGCTCGGCCGAGAGTTCGCCAGCAGCCGCTGACAGCCATCCCGCAGGTCACAGGCCGATGGTGTCCTACCGGAACCAGGCGTGGGTCAAGAGATCCGGACGCGGGCGCCGCGCTGCGCACGGGCGAGGACAACGGCGGTGGAAATGAGCTCGACATGGCTGAGCCCTTGGCAGAGCAGGCACCCAGTACAGCCGGATGGGATCAGTCGGCGGGCTGAAGGGGTTGCGACGGCCAGTCCAGGAGGCGTGCGCCGAGTGCGGCGGTCTGCAGGATGTACCGCTGGTCGGGGTCGGTGGGGTCATGGCCGGTGAACTGCCGGATGCGGCCGAGCCGGTAGGCGATCGTGCGTACGCTCATGCCAAGGCGGCGTGCGGTGGCGGTGTTCAGGCAGCCGCTGGCGAAGTAGGCGGTGAGGGTGTCCAGCAGCGGCTGGGGACCGCCGCGCGCTTGCTCCAGCCCGCCGAGGACGGTAGCCACCAGGTCGGTGATGGCTGCGCGGTCTCTGCCGAGGACTTGGAAGACCAGCACGTCGGAGGCGTGTACGACCCGGGCGGGCAAGCCGAGCTGGGTGGCGAGGTCGAGGGTGCTGCGTGCTTCCTGGTGGGAGCGGACGATGCCACCAGGGCCGCGCCTGGGTCGGCTGATGGCCACCCGGTGCTGCTCTCCGACCGCGTTGCCCACGGCGGCGGCGAAGGCTTCGGAGGCGCCCGGTCCCTCTCCGGAGGACACACACACCAGGAGGCCGTCCTTGGTGGTGGTCAGGACATCGCGGACGCTGAACCGGGTGGTCAACGCCTCCTCGACATAGCGGCTGGCGGGATCGCCCGCGCCGAACGGGTTCGCAGCGCGCGCGACGGCGACCGTGTGCGGACCGAGCAGTCGGAGGCCGAATCGTTCAGCCCGCTCGGCAAGCCAGCCTAGGTTGGTGCGGCCTTCCAGAAGGTCGTCGACGAACTCCCGCCGCGTCGCCTCCTCCCCGCGGATGGCTGCCCGGTAGGCCGTTTCGTAGCCCTCGGTCAGTGCCACCGTCGCATCGGCGACCGCCCGCAGGTGGGCGGTCGCCACAGCCGCCAAGGCGTCCACGCCCTCGGCCCGGCACGCACCGGGCAGGTCCGACCACACGCGGCAGGCGGAGTCGAGATATTCGGTGATCAGAGCCGTGAGGGCTGTGCCACGGCCGGCCGCGGCGGCAGCCACCTCCCGCAGGCCCTGGAGTTCGCCCGCGCCCAACTGCCCTTTGCCGGCGGACACGTCGGCAAGCTGTCTCAAACAGCGAACCAGAGCTTCCGCCCTCGGAGACTCGCTGTCGGCGGGAGTCGCTGTGAACGGCACCGCAGGAGCGACGGCACCCACAGGTACATTCGGCCCGTTCTGTCCTCTCGGCATGCGGCCATTTTGCCGGAGGGCGGCAAAAAACAGCCAGGCAAGACGGCTTTGTCTGGTCGCCTCCGGCAGGCGTCCGGCGAGGCGGCCAGGGTAATCCGTGAGTAAAACGCCCAGCTGAGACCCACGACAGGGAACGAGGGGGTACGCGCCGTGCCCCGAGTCCGCCCCCTAGCTCCGCTCCGCAGGTCAGCCCAGCTCCTGCTGGTCGCTCTCGCCTGCCTGCTCGCCGTCCCCGCCGTCAGTGCGGCCGGGACACCACCCGTGCTCATCACGAAGGTGGACGGCACCATCACCCCTGTCGTCGCCGATCACCTCCAGGAGGGGGTACGCATCGCCGAGCGTGAACGGCACGCGGCCTACATGATCGAGATGGACACGCCCGGCGGGCTGCTGCAGTCGACCCGGGAGATCGTGCAGGACTTCCTCGCGTCCGACATCCCGGTCGTCGTGTACGTCACTCCGTCCGGTGCCCGTGCGGCGTCGGCGGGCGCCTACATCGCGATGTCCGCGCATGTCGCCGCGATGGCCCCCGGCACCCACATCGGGGCGGGCACGCCCGTCACCGGTGAGGGCGAGGAGGCGAGCGACAAGGTGGTCAACGACGCCGTCGCGTTCGCCGTGTCGATCGCCGAGCAGCGCGGCCGGAGCACCGACTTCGCCCGGGACATGGTGCGCGAGGGTGAGGCCGTCTCCGACCGAGAGGCGGTGCGCACAGACGTGGTGGATCTCGTGGCACCGTCGCGTACGGCCCTGCTCACCGAGTTGGACGGCCGCCGGGTCGTCGTGGGTCCTGAGGGGGGCGAGCACGAGGTCGTTCTGCATACGGCGGATGCCAGGACAGTGGAGCACGATCTCGGCTTCTTCGGTGAGGTCCGGCAGCTGCTGGCCAGCCCGGAGCTGGCGTTCCTCTTCCTCTCGATCGGGACCCTGGCCCTGATCTACGAGCTGGCGAACCCGGGGATCGGATTCGCCGGTGCCATCGGGCTGGTCCTGCTCGTGCTCGGGTTCGTCGCGCTGAGTGTGCTGCCCTTCCACGTCGGTGGCCTGCTCCTGCTGGTCCTGGCCGCCGGCCTGTTCGCCGCAGAGGTGCTCACGCCCGGGGTCGGTGTCTTCGCCGCGGGCGGGACGGTGGCCCTGGTGTTCGCCGGGATCCTGCTCTTCCGTGGCGAGCTGGGCGTGGATCCGGCCGTTCTGTGGCCGACCGCCGTAGTGGTGGGCGGCGGCTCGCTGCTCGCCGGGCGACTGGCGTGGCGGGCCCGGCAGGCCCAGGCGACCACCGGTGCCGACGGCCTGCTGGGCCAGCAGGCCGTCGTAGTGCGAGCGGACGGTGGCACCGGTCAGGTCTGGCTCGAAGGCGCCTGGTGGACCGTCCGCGGCCGTACGGCACCCGTCACCGCAGGGCAGCACGTCCGCGTCGTGGACATCGACGGCCTGGATCTGATCGTCGAGAGGGCCGACACCCCGGGCGGCCCGAGCCCCGAACAGGAGGACGGAACATGGACACCGGACTGATCGGCATCATTATCGGCGCGGCCGTCCTGCTCATGCTGCTGATGGCCTCGGTGAAGATTGTGCCGGAGTACGAGCGCGGGGTGATCTTCCGCCTCGGACGGATCATCGGCGCCAAAGGACCGGGGCTCTTCTTCATCATCCCCGTCGTCGACCGCATGATCCGCGTCTCCCTGCGGACCATCACGATGGACATCCCGCCGCAGGACATCATCACCAAGGACAACGTCACCGTACGGGTCAACGCGGTTACGTACTTCAACGTCGTCGACCCCAACCGCTCCGTCGTGGCCATCGAGGACCACATCAAGGGGACCTCGCAGATCGCACAGACCACGCTGCGCAGCATCCTCGGACAGGTCGACCTCGACGAACTGTTGGTCAACCGCGACGAGATCAACCAGCGCCTTCAGCGCATCATCGACGACGTCACCAACCCCTGGGGCGTCAAGGTCACCCTCGTCGAGGTCAAGGACGTAGAACTGCCCGAAGCCATGCGGCGCGCCATGGCCCGCCAGGCCGAGGCCGAACGCGACCGGCGCGCCAAGGTCATCCACGCCAAGGGCGAGTACGAGGCCGCCGAGACCCTGGCGGACGCGGCGGACCGCCTCGAAGGCCACCCCGCGGCCCTCCACCTGCGGATCCTGTCGACCATGGCCGAGATCTCCGCCGAACGGAACTCCACCCTCATCTTCCCGCTGCCGATGGAGATCTTCCGCCTCGTCGACATGCTCCGGCAGCCCCAACCCCCAGGTCAGTACGGAGAAGACGTAACCCACTCGAATCCAGCCTGCGCGCTTCGGCGCGAACACTCGCTCACGGCTCGAGGTGGCTGACATGAATCCCGAAATGGACGACGGACGCATCCTTGCGCAGCTCGAACAACGCCTTGCCCAGGACGATCCCGCCCTGGCCTCGATCATGGACGCGCTCAACCAGCAGTTCCCCGACGAACCAGAAGCAGAGTCCCCCGACGGCCATGAGGAAGAAGAGAAACAGCGCAACTGGAGGCTGACCGCACCCACGGTGTTCATCATCATCGCGCTGCTGGGTCTCTTCCTCACTGCGGTGCTCAACCACGATCCGCACCAGGGCGACCAGAACCCGGGACCGCCACGGGGCCCCGGTATGGGCGTGTCCACGCAGAGCGAGCGCCGCTCTCCGCCAAGGACACCGCCACGGCGACGCTTCCCGGACCGCGGCACCGGACTTCTGCCCACCGACCCACCTACGGCATATCCAGGGGGTATCCGTGCGCGCATGTGATCTCGCAGACCCATACGTTTCAGTCACCAAGGACGCCGATGCGATCGAGGCCGTACGCCTGATCGTGGAGCAGAGACTGCCCGGCCTGCTGGTGACGGATTCCGAGGGGCAGCTGTACGCGGCCCTGCCCGCCTGCGACGTGGTCCGGACACTGGTTCCCGGCTATGTCCAGGAAGACCGCGGCCTGGCCCATGTCATCGACGAAGCGCACGCCGATCACCTCTGCCGCGCTCTGGAGGGACGTACGGTCGCCGACTGCCTTCCCGTGGGACGGCCGTTCCTGCCGACCGCCGATCCCGACTGGACGGCCATCGAGATCGCCGAGTTGATGGCCCGCACCCGAAGCCCCCTCATCGCCGTGGTCGAACGGCCCGCCGACGGTCCGGGTCGATCCGTCGGCGTGATCACGGCCGTGCGCCTGCTGGAACGTCTCCTCCAGGCCGCGCGCCTGCAGACCTGAGGCCTCGAAGATCTCCGACCGAAAGGCACCGACTGCATGCCCCGCCGCAACAGCAGCACCCACACCTTCCTCGGCCGTCTCCCTCTGCCGGAGCGCACCTTCGTGGCGGACGCTCTGCGCACGGAGACCGTCGGCGGCATCGTGCTGCTCGCCGCCGCAGCGGTGGCACTGGTGTGGGCGAACACACCGCTGAGGAAGTCCTACGAGGAGATACGGGACTTCCACTTCGGTATTGAGGCCCTGGGCCTGGACCTCTCCGTCGCCCACTGGACGGCGGACGGACTGCTCGCGATCTTCTTCTTCGTCGCCGGCGCCGAACTGAAGCGTGAGCTGGTGGTCGGAGAGCTACGTGACCCCAAGACGGCGACCGTGCCGGTGGTCGCGGCGTTCAGCGGCATGGCAGTCCCCGCGCTCGTCTACGGCATCGTCGCGACGTCCATGGGAGGGACCTGGAACGGGTGGGCCGTGCCCATGGCCACCGACATCGCCTTCGCTCTGGGCGTGCTCGCGGTGATCGACACCCATCTGCCCTCCGCGCTGCGCGCCTTCCTGCTGACCCTGGCGATCGTCGACGACTTGGGCGCCGTCATCGTCATCGCACTCCTCTACACCTCCACGATCCACGTGCCCGCCCTCATCGGCGCGGTACTCGGGCTCGGCCTGTTCTTCCACCTGCACGACCAGAGGCGCGTGCATGGCTGGTACTGGTACATCCCGCTGGCCTTGGTGATCTGGGGTCTGACCTACGGCAGTGGCGTCCACGCCACCGTGGCCGGAGTCGCCATGGGGCTGCTGCTGCGCGTGGCCAAAGACGGAGAGGCGGGCCATCGGCCGGCCGAGCACATCGCCCACCTGGTCCGGCCGATCTCCGCAGGAGTGGCCGTTCCGTTCTTCGCCCTGTTCGCAGCCGGGGTGAGCGTGTCCGGCGACACGCTGGGAGCCGTGGTCACGAGCCCGGAGCCACTGGGCGTGGCACTGGGGCTGGCGGTGGGGAAGGTGCTGGGTGTCTTCGGCGGCACGTACCTGGCCATCCGCTTCACCCGTGCCCGGCTCGGCCCGGACCTCGCGCTGGCAGATGTGTTCGCCCTGGCCGTGCTGGCCGGAATCGGCTTCACCGTCTCGCTGCTCATCGGCGAACTGGCCTATCCGAACCCGGCGGACCAGGAGCACATCAAGGCCGCCGTCCTGCTCGGATCACTGACCGCTGCGCTCGCGGCCTGCGTCCTACTGCGGCTGCGGAACAACCAATACCGGCGGCTGTACGAGGCGGAGACCGCCGACATGGACGCCGACGGCATCCCCGACATCTACCAGGCAGACAACACGATGGAACAGCAGCGCAACCCCACCCCGAACCCCCCGAACGACCGATCGCACCGAAGCGGCGGCCCTGACAATCCGTCCGACGCCGACG
Source organism: Streptomyces sp. NPDC127197 (assembly GCF_042672405.1). Lineage (NCBI taxonomy): Bacteria > Bacillati > Actinomycetota > Actinomycetes > Kitasatosporales > Streptomycetaceae > Streptomyces > Streptomyces sp. NPDC127197. Next base: position 71,137 of record NZ_JBHXVG010000035.1, read on the forward strand.
GATGACCCACCGCGCTCGCGAAGCCACTCCCGTAAGCCGGCCGGTCGCCCAGAACCCGCCAGGCACACCGGCTTCATCCGGACGGCAATAGCTTTGGGTCAGCAGGAGACAGAGATGAACAGCTCGCTACGGATCGGACGAGTGGCCGGGGCGCCCCTACGCATCCACTGGACGGTACCCCTGCTGGTGTTCCTCTTCGGCTACAGCCTGGCTGGCGGGACGCTGCCCGCCTGGCTCCCGGGACGGTCTACGACCGCCTATACCGTCGCCGGGCTCATCGGCGCACTGTTGCTCCTACTGAGTCTGCTGGCGCACGAGTCCGCACATGCCCTCACGGCCCGGCGCAAGGGCATCCCCGTCCACACCGTCACCCTCTGGGCCCTCGGAGGCATAACCGAGATGGGCAAGCCGCCCGCACCGGGCGCTGCCTTTCTCGTGGCCGTGAGCGGGCCGCTCGCCAGCCTGATGGTCGGGGGTGTTGCGCTCGGCGCCGGGGCGGGACTTGGTGCAGGACTCGGCTGGGAGGTACCGGCGGCCGTCATGGCGTGGCTCGGATGGGCCAACCTCCTGGTGGGGGTCTTCAACCTCCTGCCCGCGGCACCGCTCGACGGCGGACGGGTGGTACAGGCCGTGGTGTGGTGGCGCACCGGAGACCGGGCGCGGGCCGAACGGGCAGCCGGCCGCAGCGGTCAGATCCTCGGCATCCTGCTGATGGTCCTCGGATGGATCATGTTCCTGGGCGGCTCCTGGGGCGGAGCGTGGCTGGCTCTCATCGGCTTCTTCGTCATGATCGTCGCCAATGCCGAGCGGCAGCAGGCATCTCTGGCCGCGACCCTGGGCGGGATACGCGCCGCTGACGCCATGTCCAGCCCCGTGGAGACTGCCCCCGACTGGACCACCGTGCAGCGTTTCATCGACGGACCGGCGATGAACACTCACCACTCGACGCTGCCGTTGCTCGACTTCGAGGGACACCCCAGCGGCCTGCTTCATCTGCCGCAACTCGCGAAGATTCCCCCAGCACAGCGGGAGACCCTGCGGCTGCGCGACGTGGCAACCCCCCTGTCGCAGTGCGCCACCTGTGCACCGGATGACCTTCTGGAGGACGCACTCAAGAAGCTCACCCCGCGCGATGGTGCGCGCATCCTCGTCCTGGACGGCCGGCACCTCATGGGCATCATCACCGCACGGGACATCATCCGCCTCACCCAGCGCCGCCAGCTGCGCGGGAACGGAGCCGGATGAGCGCCAGCACAACCTCACGCCCTGCATTCAGCGGCCGAAGCTTCCGCCCGTACCCTGCATGCCCGACGAGGAGGTCACCGTGACAACCGAGTCGAACCCCGCCCCTGCGCCGGACCCCCTTCACGTGACCATGACGACCAACGGACAGCGTGCCACCCTCGTCTTCAGCGGCGTGCTGAAGACACACATGGTCGGCACGCTGGAAGAACAACTCACCGACCCGCGACTGCGCCAGGCCCGCGTCTGGGAACTGGAGATGAGGGACCTCGCACGGCTGGCCCTGCCCTGCGCCTACGCACTACTCCGGGCTGCCACCACGTCGCCGGCGCCCACAGAACTTCACGTCCGCGGCGCCCGCCGCATCGTGCGGCGGACCCTGCACGAAGTAGGCTTCGACGCGGTCGCGGCCTTCGAGGAGTGACGAGCGCGACCCGCACGACGTATGTCCGCTCTCCCACCACCTCCGGCAACCTCGCTGTGTCGTGATGCGTGCCCGATCTCGTCCACGACCGGCAATGTGATGCAGGCAGTGCGGGCCACCGTGGCCGAGGGCCTCGGCACGCGTCCAACAGTTACGCGTGTCCAGCTCCATCAGCAGTCCCTCGGCCATCTCACGCGCCGACAGCCGGGACTCACGGCGCGGGAAGCAGCCTGCAATCTCGCCCATCACCGCCCCCAGCGTCGCCGTCATGCCTGCTCGGCCACCGCTGCCTCCACGGCCACCTGGTCCCTGATCGTCTTCGCAAACATTCATGATCACGGTGGCCGTTCTGGAAGCCTCACGGCGGTCCCTGGCGACAGCCGAGGGCGGGCTCAACCGCCGGACGTCCGCCCCCGGCGCGGCGTCTGGGGCGACTTCGCAGCCTCGGCCTCCGCCTTGGCGTCGCTCACCGCGGCGGCGGCCTGCTTCTCGGCCTCGTCAGCAGCCGTTGCGGCGTCGAGGGAAACCGTCCAGCCCGCATCGAGCTCCGGAGTCCGGCCTTCGGCCGACGTGTCGTCGGCGCCGGCGGTGGCTGCTTCCTCAGGTCGCGCAGTTCTGGGGGGACCCGCCGTCGACTGGTCACCGAACGCACGGGTGACGGTCCGAACTGCCTCGGTCAGCTCCCCCGGGATCACCCAGAACGTGTTGTTGTCGCTGCTCGCCAGGTGCGGGAGCGTCTCGAGGTACTTGTAGGCCAGGATCTTCGGGTCGGCATTGTTGCGATGGACGGCCTGGAAGACGAGCTCCACCGCCTTCGCCTCACCGTCCGCCCGCAGGATCATGGCTTGTTGCGTGCCCTGGGCCTCCAGGATGTCCTTCTGCTTCGTGCCTTCCGCGGTAAGGATCTTGGCTTGCCGCTCCCCTTCGGCGTGCAGGATGGCCGCGCGCTTGTCACGCTCGGCCCGCATCTGCTTCTCCATCGCTTCCTTGATGGTGTGCGGTGGATCGATGGCCTTGATCTCGACGCGGTTGACCCGGATGCCCCACTTGCCGGTGGCGTCGTCCAGGACGGCGCGGAGCCGGGAGTTGATCTCCTCTCGCGAGGTGAGCGTCTCCTCCAGGTCCATGCTGCCGATGACGTTGCGCAGCGTGGTCACGGTGAGCTGATCGATCGCCTGGAGGTAGTCAGCGACCTCGTAGGCCGCCGCCCGCGGGTCGGTGATCTGGTAGTAGAGCACGGTGTCGATGTTCACCACGAGGTTGTCCTCGGTGATCACCGGCCTGGGGTCGGACGAATAGACCTGCTCGCGCACGTCGAGTTTGGTGTTGATGCGGTCCGCCACCGGCAGGACCAGGTTCAGGCCGGGTTGCAGCGTCCGGCGGTATCGGCCGAACCGCTCGATGTTGTAGCGGCGCGCCTGCGGGACGATCCGCACAGTGGAGGCCACGAGGAAGACGACAACGATGGCCGCCACAAGAGTGAGGATGACAACTGGATCCACAGTGCCTCCGTTGCTGTGTGTTCAGCCGTTCATGGAAGGAGGTCGCGGGGGTAGACGATGGCCGTGGCGCCTTCGATCTCCATGACATCCACCAGCGCTCCCACCGGGATCACAAGGCTCTCGTCGAGGGCGCGGGCGGACCACTCCTCGCCGGACAGTTTGATCAGGCCGCGGGTCGCGGTGACCTCCTGCATGACCTCGGCCCGCTTGCCGATCAGCGCATCACTGCCCTCGCGTGTGAGGGGTTGCTGTGCCATGTGCCGCAGCGCGATCGGACGGACGATGACGAGGCCCGCCGCCGCTGCTGCCCCCAGGGCCAGGAGCTGGCCGAGAAGGCCGATGCCCACACCGGCGACCACGGCGGCAACCAACGCAGCGCCCGCCAGCAACCCGAAGACCAGTGTCAGGGTGAAGAACTCCGCGACACCCAGTGCCGCGGCGGCGAGCAGCCATACGAACCACGGCATCGAATCGCCCTCCTTCAGGGGCCTTGTCCACCAAGCTACCTCCCGGACCGCCGGGCAGACAGACACGGCAGCTGTGGCTCTTGATCGTTGGGCGCCCACCCGGCCTCGGTCGGCTCATCCCATCACGGCGCCATGCCCACAGAGTGTCCTCAAGAGCGGACAACAGCGGTCACCAGCGGTGCGAACCCGCTCTCACGGGGCCGCCGCTGAGTCACATAAGCGCAGATCAAAGACTCCGCCGCCCACGCGCCGTCGCTTCCCAAGCTGAGAGCGCGAGTTCGATTCTCGTCAGCCGCTCCATGACAAAGGCCCGGGTCATCGACCCGGGCCTTTCTGCTGTCCGCTGTGATCACTCGCCGCGTGCCGGATTCGTGCCAGAACTCTGATCGTCCGGTTCGGCTGTCTCGTCTTCTGGCACGGCCGCAGCTTCCTGGCGTGCCTTGCGGACGGTCGCGTCGAGACTGGCAGCAACTTCCTGCTGTCGCTCGTCGTCGGAGGGCTGGTAGATCATCGCGGCCTTCTCGGAGGACTGGCCGGCGCGGGACCATCGTGTCCTTGAAAGTGGCGCCCGAGCGGGTGGACAGGGCGTGTCCGGTGTGGCGCAGGTGTAGGTGCCCCGTACGACGGCGGGGGCCTCCGCGCAGGTGTAGTCGTTGGACTCGGCGGTGTGGTGCACGACCACCGCAGGCTCGCGGTCGACGAGCGCGACAAGCTGAACGGCCCGGCCGCCGAGGCCAAGCGGATCTACACGGTCGGCGTGCCCGGCAACGATGGCCTGTACGACGTCACCGGCCAGACGGGCTTTCTGAACCTCGGTTCCCGCAAGAAGACTCTCGGCCGACACGATCGACCGACCGCACAGCACTCATCGGCACCGACGTACCACACGGTAATCCGGGCGGCCACCGGCGTATCACCGGTGGCCGCCCGCGTTTGCCGAGCCGACAACGCGCCTTCGATCCGGGGTTCAGGCGGCTCTACCGTCTTGATCGGGTTGATCGAGCCATTCGTAGGGTTGGGTCGCCCAGGGGTGCTGGGTGTGGCTATCAGGCGGCTGCCGTCTCGTGGCTTGCCTCGCTTCGCCGCCCGGCACCCCACGACGACTCGGCCGCCGATTAGGAAGTGCGAACAAGTCGCTGCGTAGAGCAATGCCGGCGAGGTCGTCCGTGGCACGCACAGTAGGAACAAGTACGTCAGGAGCACGATGAGCCGGATATGGGCGGGGATCGACAGCGGCAAGAGCCACCATCACGGCCTCGCCCTGGATACCGAAGGC
>NZ_JBHXVG010000036.1:0-66404 GCF_042672405.1 Streptomyces sp. NPDC127197
CACATCTCGATCGGCAGGGCGCCTGGAAGCACGGAACTCAAGGAGTCCGACACACACCGATTTTCACGCCGCCAGGCGTGACGGGAGTTACGGGAGGACTCTTTGAAATTGGCCACCCCCTGCTCAGGGGTGTCCCCACACCTGCTCGCGATTCCCCAGCTGTGGAATGACCTCCTGGGGCAGGGGCCCGTTTGTCCTCGGCCGATGATTAGGTCTGGTTCGCGATCCGGCGGCCGAGCTGTTCGAGGAACCAAGCTGGACGCGGTGACCTCGAAGTCGTCAAACCAGGAGGCCGTGGTGGACTTCCAGACTTGTCCGCTGGCTCCGATCGCGAACAGATGGCTCCCGCCGTCGCTGGCGAAGACCAGCGCGATCGGTTCGCCGTCGATCGGAGCGGGGCCGTACTGACGGAAGTGCTCCGCCGCCGTCGCAGGTGAGTGGATGAAGTACCTGCTGTCGACGTCGGGCAGCGAGGCCTCACCGATCACCCAGTAGAGCGTGGTGGGCCGTTCGCGGGTGGGGCTGAGCTGGGGCTTTGACAGAACTCAAACCGCCGTTCCCAATCGCGTGTAGATCATTACCCGACTGCGTGCATAGTGCAATCATGTGGGCCTCCGGCCCTCCGAAGCAGTGCCGCTCCGCCGACCTGATCGGCTGCAGCGTCATGGGTTTTCTCGTTACTCCACAGCGCGGCCGATGAGTTTGTGGCTCCCGGCCGGTCCAAGCTCGTGACACCCTAGGAAAGGACACCGCCATGTCGGAGCTTCTCGTCGACTTCATCACCTCCCTCGACGGCCACGCATCGGGAGAGGGATGGCCCGGGTTCTGGGGCCTCGAGGGCCCGGAGTACCTCGCATGGCTCGGCGAGCAGCCCGAGGCCACCTACCTGATGGGAGCGAACACCTACCGCCTGATGTCGGGCTTCGCCGCAGGCGAGGTCCCGAATGGCCAAGACGAGTTCAGGCCCGAAGAAGAGGCGTCCGTCGACGAGCTCACGCAAGCGTCCAAGGTGGTGTTCTCCTCCTCACTCGAGGAGCCACTGACGTGGGCCAACTCCACGCTCGTCCGCGACGACGCCGTCGAGGCGGTCCGCGCCATGAAGTCGAGTGGCTCGGGGCTCCTCAGCACGATCGGCAGCCTCAGCCTGTGCCGGTCCCTGCTACGAGCCGGGCTCGTCGACCGCTTCCGGGTCGTGATGTTCCCGGTGATCACCGGGGCCACGGGCGAAGAACGCATCTACGACGGCTATCCGGACGTTGCCCTCGAGATGATCGAGCACCGCACCTTCGACGGCCGCATCCAGCTGGTCGAGTACAAGCCCCGCGTGCTCGAGCACCCGCCGCTCGGCGTCCCTGCGTGACGTCGCCCCGTCCGCCGGCCGGTCTGGACGGCCGCCAGGCCGGCGCCGGCGACTTCTCTCTGGGCCCTCACACGCGCTCTTCACTCCCCACATTCCCCACACGCTTCAAGACGCAACGAAGTGGAGGGAAAAGCGTCCCTGGCCGATTTCAGAGAGCCTCATCACGAGGTTGCCGGATAGGAGGTCAGTACCTGGACGCGGCGGACCTGGCCGTCGCGATGGGCGGCGGGGTCGGCACCCTTCACGAACTGACCACCGCCCTCTACTACGCGGGCAACATCCGCCCCGTACCCGTCTGGATTGTCGGATGGCTCTGAAGATTTCAGTAGCGCAAGATTCATTTCAGTGGAGATTTCAGTAGCGCACGAAAGATTTCAGTGCGCTCACCCAGGGTGACCGTCGTCGTTCACGTCGACGACACCGTCATGGACTACCGAGTATCTCCCATCCGCGGGCAGGGCGACGGGGGCATGGAAACGCCGTGCGAGCGGCATGATCACTCACTGGATCTTGTCCAACCTCAGCCGCACAAGGGGGGGTGGCAGCGGGAATGGGCCCGTTTTTTCGAGACACACACGAGGCAGCGGCGAGGGCCACCATGCGTACGCCTGCTTGCCGCGCGGCGTGGAGGCCCGGTGGCGTGAGGTGCCGCCGGTCGGCCGTGGCCACGGAGCCCGTGTCTCCGTCCCGGAGTCCCGGACATCCGCTGCTGCGCTTTCCGAGGTCCGGGTTTCGGGTTGGCCGATCGATCCGTGGCAGGGCAACGTCGTCGCGTCCGGGTAACACCCTGCGGCCGAAGCGTCACCCCGGCTCGGACACCCTCGTCACCGTCGTTGACCTCATAGGCAGCGGAGTCGTCAGTCGACGGTCGGGCTTCCGGGGCGGCGGTACACGCCGTACCAGTAGCCACACGCCAGTTCGCGCGCGACGACGGTGTCGTCGCTGCCGTCGCTGTTGGACACCTGCTGCGCGATGACCTGACCGCCTCCTTGGACGATCACCTTGGCCGCGAGTTCGGGGTCGATGTCCGCCGGGGTACGGCCGGCCCGCTGCTCCTCCTTCAGCACCGTCACGAGGTTGCCGATGAAGCGGTCCTGGTCGGCCGTCCACGCCCCGCGGACCATGGGGTCGTACGCGGCAACCTCGTTGATCGCCGCGAGCAGGGCCGCATGCTCGCGGTAGTGCCGCAGGATGAGCTCGTAGGTACGGGCCAGGCCGTCGAGGCCGCCGTCGGGGCCGGTGGGCCGCCAGGTCGCCGCGATCGCATAACTCTCGGTCTTGAGGGAGCCGCTCAGCCGGAGCAGCACGTCGACCTTGTCACGGAAGTACAGATAGAAGGTCGAGCGGGAGATCCCCGCGGCCTGTGCGATCTGCTCCACGCTCAGCTCGGTGTAGGTCACACCACCGCGCAGACACTCCTCGATCACGGACAGGATCCGCTTTTCGAGGGCAGCCCGCCGGTCGGCCGCGCTGGAGGGTCGTCGGGTGGTGGAAGCCATACAGGCATCCTAAGGAACCGGACGGAGGGTGTGCCGAGCATGTCACCGGCAACGTCCTGCCCACCGTGCCGAGCGCGCACAGCCGCGGGACGGGTTCAGACCATCAGGCTCACCCGCTCGCTGACGCCCAGGAGGGACTTGCCGTAGACCTCCAGGCCGACCGCCGGGACCAGGCCGGCGTGGCGCGCGGCGACGCCTGCGTCCCGCCAGATGCGCTGGAGGGGGCTGGTGTCGGCGAACGAGGATGCACCATGCACGTTCAGCAGGGTGCCGATCGCCTCGAGTACCTGCTGTGCGGCAAAGCCGGCCCGGGCCCTCACGTGCGCGCGTGCGGCGTAGTCGAGGGGGCCGCCGGAGGATGCGGCCTGATCCACCTCGTCCACGGCCCGGTAGGTGTGCAGGCGGGCCGTCTCCAGCTTCAGCGCGGCCTCGGCCAGCTGTATCTGGACGCCCACCGAGTCCGCCTGCCGGCTGTGGACGGTGAACGACAGCGGCTTCTGCGCGGCCGCCTCCACCGCCGCCTGCATGGCTGCCCTGCCCAGTCCGAGTAGCGGTCCGACCAGGCACAGCAGCAGCATGGGGCCGAACGTCGAGCCGTACAGCGTCTCGTCCCGGGACGCGCGCGGATACACGCCCTCCGCAGCCGCGGGAACCGACAGCACGCGGTGCTCGGGCACGAACACATCCCGCCCTGTCAGGGTGTTGCTGGCGGTCGCCTTCATGCCCGCGGTGTGCCAGGTGTCCTCGACATCCAGGTCCGAGGCAGGGATCAGCACGAGCGCCTGGTCCGTGACCGCTCCGTTGTCGTCCTTCAGCAGTGCACCGACCGCAGCCCAAGTGGCGTGCGGGGCCCCGGAGTTGTACGACCACCTCCCGCTGACGCGCCAGCCGCCGGGCACCCGCTCCCCCACGCCCGCCGGCGCGGCCACGCCGGTCACGCGCGCATCCGGATCGGCCCCGAACACCTCCTCCTGGGCCTTGTCCGGGAAGAGGCATGCCAGCCAGTTGGTCACCGAGATGATCATCCCGACCCAGGCCGCCGAGCCGTCGCCCTCCCCGAGGGCCTCGGAGACTTCGGTCAGGGTCCGCAGGTCGGTCTCATAGCCGCCGTACCGCCTGGGGGTCAGCAGCCGGAAGACGCCGGCCTCGGCCAGGGCGTCGACGACCTCAACCGGCAGGACGCGCTCCGACTCACCGCGCGCCGCCTGCTCCCGCAGCAGCGGCTGCAGGGCGACGGCCCGTCCGACGAGCTCGGCCCTGATCGCTTCCTTGGACAGCGCACCGGTCTTGTCCTGGTGGCTGTTGCTGTTCACTATGTCTCCTTCTGTACGGTTACCTGTCGGGCAGGCCGCCCCCGCTGTGCATGCCAGTCCGCCGGCATGAGCGGTCACGGTGCCTTCTGCACGGAGTCGTGCGCCGCGGCGGCCACCGCCGGAGGGCCGCCGCGGCGCGGTTCGGGAGGAAAGCGCGGACCGGGGGTTCTACGTCCCGGCCCGGCCGGTCAGGCAGCCGCCCCGTACACCTTGCGGGCGTGCCGGGCGTAGGCCTTCGGGCCCAGAAGGGGCATGATCAGCCGGGGCACCAGCGGGGCTGTTGAGAGCATGAGCTTGACGACGTCCGGGTCGGCGTACGAGGCGAGCATGCCGAAGACGATGGGCAGCTTGCTCTTGGGCAGTGCGTTGATCGCGTGGTCGCCGAGCTCGTGCCACTCCTTGGCCGTCACGTACTCCGGGACGATCGGCAGGACGTCCTTCTCCTCGATGCCGAGGTGCTCGGTCAGCAGGATCCCCAGGCGCTCCAGGGAGTCGGCGAGCCGCTCGCCCGAATCCTTCGCGGGCTGCGCGCGCCAGATGGCCAGCCGCTGCGCCGACTCGACGAGCAGCGCGGCGATCTCCTCATGCTGGCTTTCCAGGAGGGCCACGGCGTCACCGAGCCGATCGCCCGCACGCTCCAGGAGCTTGGGCCACAGCAGCTCGTCCTCGCCCTTGTGGTGCAGGTGGAGGAACTCCTCGATGAGCTGCGCGTGTTCTGCGACGACCGCGGCCCGCTCGACGTCGCCGGGACTGACCTCCTTGACCAGTCCGGGGAGACGGGCATAGCTCTGCCGAAAGGCCTCGTGCACCACCAGCATGTCTCGGACGTCGGCGCGGTCAGTGGATGTGTGGGGCATATCAATACCTACTCATGGAATGTCGGCAAAAGGGATTCCGCGTGGCGGCATCATGATGCCGGGGCGGCTGTTTGACAGTGATATGGGTCTACTGGAGCAGCAAAGCTCCTCAGATGAGTTCTTGATGTGTGTCATATGTCGCATGTACGTCGCGAGGGGACGGTGTGCCATCCCGTCCTGGTCAGGGCATCGCTGAAGGACTTCGCGCCCTGTAGCACCAGCCGCTTGGCGGCCTCCTCCGCCTCGGGCCGAGGTTCAACGCGACCGGATCATCGGGCACGGCCTCGAAATCACCCCGCTCCGGTGAAACGGGCGCACCGTAGAAGCCCAGGAAGCTCTCACCGACATCGAGCTGGAACGCCGCGAGGTAGACGATGCGCAGACGTTCCCCGCCTCGGCAACGGCCTGGCTGACCGGTATGCCTCCACAGGAATGGGCCACGACCACGACTGGGCCGTCGATGAGCTCCAGCTCTCCCAGCACCGCCTGCACGTCGTCCAGCACCCCGGCACGCCCACCAGCGCTCGGCAGATCAATCGTCCGAATCCGCCAGCCGTCGGCGTGAAGCACCGAGGCCAGCTTCTCCCAGCACCACGCGCGCCGCGCCACGCCCCATGCACTAAGAGCAGAGTCGGACGGGACACCCCATCAGTCACGAACTGTTCGCTTTCAGATCAGTCACAAGCGTGATGCGCCCAGCAGCGATCACGGGAGGACCCTACGGGTGATCGGACACTATGTCCAACGCAATGCCTTTCGAGGTCGGCGCCCGGTCCTCCTGCGGGCAATGACCTCTCGCTGGGCAGACGTCCCCCGTCGCGGACAACTTGGCCTCGATGTCGCGGATGGTGGCGGCGCCGAGAGGGAGGCGGATGGGCAGGGAAGGGCCCCTCCACCGCGGCGATCACGGCCTGGGCGGCCTTCACGGGATCACCTGCCTGGGCGTGACTGGTGCCCTCGGCCCCAGACCCGGGAGACCCCGGACCGGAGCTGGCCGCATAGTCGCTGATTACCGTGGCGGCGCGGTGCAGCGACGAACCGCCGAGGATGTCTATACGCAGCGGGTCCGGCTCCACGGCGCTGACCTTGATCCCGAGCGAGGCAAGCTCGAGAGCCATGGCCTCGATGAGCCCTTCGACGGCGAACTTGGTGGCACAGTAGACGCCCGATCCGGCCCAGCCGACGAAGCCACCGACGGAACTGAGTCACGATGGTGCCGGCGCGGGCGGCAGGTCGGCAGCACCGCCCGGGTGACGGTCAATAGGCCGAAGACATTGGTGTCGAAGACGCTGCGCGCCTCGCTGTCGGACGTCTCATCCATGGCTCCGACCAGGCCCGTCCAGCGGTGTTGACCAGCACGTCGATCCGGCCGAAGCGGTCGAGCGCGGCGGCACCGCGCGCATCGGCCCGGCCTGGCTTCGACACTGTGAGCTGGCCCCGTTCGACAGCTTGGGTTCTATAGGTCGTTGCAACACCTGCCCTGAGGAATGTTGCGATGACCAAGCCACGCCGAAAGCCCAAGAAGCCTGGACCTGCTCCGCTCGCCGAGAAGCGTGAGCAATACCTTCGGCTCATGGCGCAGGGAGTGAGCAACTCGGCCGCGTGCCGCGAGGTGGGTATCAACCGTAGGACCGGGACCCGGTGGAGGTACGGACGGAAGGTCGTTGACCGGGCAGGCCGTGAGCGCGTGTACGCGCCGATCGCCGAACAGCGGGACACCGTCGAGGTGTCGCCGCGCTATCTGTCCGAGGACGAGCGGATCGTCATCGCCTACCTGCTCCGGGCCAAGAAGTCCCTGCGCGCCATCGCCCGCGAACTCGGCCGCGACCCCCGCCACGATCTGCCGCGAGATACGCCGCAACCGCGACCCGCGCACCGGCAAGTACCACCCGTTTCAGGCCCAGTGGCGAGCTGCCGTGCGCCGCGCCCGCTCGAAGGAGGGGAAAATACGGCGCGATCCGGAGCTGAAGGAGTTCATCCAGCAGCACATGGACCGACGGTGGAGCCCGGAGTAGATCAGCCAGGTCCTACGCGCCGCCTTCCCGGACGAGCCGGACCGCCATCTGGCGCACGAGACCATCTACCAGGCGATCTACCTGCCGCACCGCGGAGGCCTGGAACAGACCGCGCGCTGGAGGCCGGCACCGTGCTCGGGCCGCCGCAGATCGCGCTGCTCGCCGCGATCGGCCGCGGCACGGTCCGGTCCGCCCGCGCCCCCGCGTGGTCGTCCTGTCCACCGGCAGCGAACTGGTCCAGCCTGGCGAGGAGCTGGGCAGCGCAAGCCCCAGGGCTTCGGCTCTATCGGCCCCGACCACACCCCGCTGCTGGCCCCGCCCGGCAACCCGGTGTCGTCGTACGACTCCTTCGAGCTGTTCGTCCGCCCCGCGATCCGCGCCCTGATGGGCCTGGAGGACATCCACCGGCCCACCACGCGCGCGAAGCTCACCGCGGACAGGGCGCTGACCTCCCCGAAGGGACGGCGGCAGTTCCTGCGGGCCGACTACACCGACGGCGCCGTCCGCCCGGTCGGCGGCGCCGGATCCCATCTGGTGGCGGCTCTCGCGCACGCCGACGCGCTGATCGTCGTCCCCGAGGACGTGGAGTCGGTGGAACCGGGCATCGAGGTCGAGGTCGTCCTGCTCCGCTGACCGCACCCGCGCGTGCCGTCCGCAGGACGATCCTGCGCCGTTGCCCGCGCCGACATGGGGGTACCGTGTCGCGCACAACAGGCCCGTGCGCCGCACCGCGACGGGCCGCGACCGGGAGCGGCAACGAGCATGAGTACGCAGGACCGACTGACGCACCTCGACGACGCGGGCGCGGCCCGCATGGTCGACGTATCCGACAAGGACGTGACGGCGCGCACGGCTCGCGCCAGTGGGCGCGTCCTCGTCTCCCCCCGCGTGGTCGAGCTGCTGCGTGGCGAGGGCGTCCCCAAGGGCGACGCACTGGCCACCGCGCGCATCGCGGGCGTCATGGGCGCCAAGCGCACTCCCGACCTGATCCCGCTGTGCCACCCCTTGGCGCTGTCCGGTGTGAAACTGGACCTGTCGGTCGCGGACGACGCCGTGGAGATCCTGGCCACGGTGAAGACGACGGACCGCACAGGCGTCGAGATGGAGGCCCTCACCGCGGTGTCCGTCGCCGCGCTCACCGTGATCGACATGGTCAAGGCGGTCGACAAGGGAGCGGTCATCACGGACGTGCGCGTGGAGGAGAAGACGGGCGGCAAGTCGGGCGACTGGAGCCGGGCGTGAACAGCGAGCCGTCCGCCGGTGGTGCGCTGCGCGCGCCGTATCGCGCGCTGGTCGTCACCGCCTCCAACCGCGCCGCCGCCGGCGTCTACGAGGACAAGGGCGGCCCACTGATCGCCGGGGGGCTCCAGCGCTTCGGCTTTGATGTCGAGGCGCCGCAGGTCGTCCCCGACGGGGATACCGTGGAGGCCGCGTTGCGCGCCAGCGTGGAGGCCGGATACGAGGTGATCATCACCACCGGCGGCACCGGGATATCGCCCACCGACCGCACGCCCGAGGCGACGCGCCGGGTGATCGACTACGAGGTGCCGGGCATCGCCGGGGCCGTGCGGGCGTTCGGACGGCAGCAGGTGGCGACGGCGGTTGCTGCGGTCCGGCCGCCGCGCTCGGCGCCGCCGTCGCCGCGTTGATGAGCGCGCCACCCGCTTCATCGACCCAGGCACCCTGATCAACCAGCGCCCGGCCGAAGCCACGGATCGCCAGATCGCCGGTCATGGGGAGGGCGACCTCATAGTCGGCCAGGGCAATAGATCGGCCATCGGCACCCTGGTCGACCGCACCACCCGCTACGTCAAGCTCCTGCACCTCCCCGACGGTCGGGGAGTCGAGCACGTCCGCGACGCCCTCCTGCACGCCTTCGCCGAACTCCCCGCCGAGCTCGCCCGGTCGCTGACCTGGGATCAGGGCAGCGAAATGGGCCGACACGACGAGTTCACCCGCGCCACCGACATCCCGATCTACTTCTGCGAGCCGGCCAGCCCATGGCAGCGCGGCTCCAGCGAGAAGACCAACGGCCTGCTCCGGCAGTACTTCCCCAAGGGCACAGACCTGTCGATCTACAGCGCCGAGGACCTGGCCTACGTCGCCGCCGAACTCAACGACCGCCCCAGCAAGATCCTCGGCTGGCGGACACCCGCCGAGCTCTTCACTAAGCTCGTCGCAACACTGGAGTGATCACGTATTGCGACGCTCGCTGGAAATCCGCCCTTCCGGCGCGGCTTGGTCATCGCAACATCCCTCAGGGCAGGTGTTGCAACGACCTATAGGACCCACGCTGTCAGGTGGGGCCACGAACCGTTGTCAAAGTCACCGGCCGGTCCAGGCGGCGTCGTTCACGTCCGGAGCCAGAACGAGCAACCGCTCCGTGTGCCCTGGCAGAGCGTCGACCACGGCCTTGCGGGTTGCGGGCGGCGGCCACCACGTTGTCGCGGCTCGCCAGGGCCTGCCGGGCGATCTCCAGTCCGAAGCCGCGTGAAGCACCAGTGATGAACCAAGTATGCATGAGAACACCCCATGAGTACTGGGCATCTGAAGTGGCAGGTCACGGGTCTGGTGTGCGTAGGGTTCGGGATGCTCGTGCTGCTCGCGGGCGGATATTTCGCCCAAGATCGTCGGTCACCGGGAGACTTCGCGGTTCGTCAGTACCAGCAGCGTCCTCACCAGGGCAGTCGCCCACTTGGGTTGGTGCCTACCTTGCCGAAGACCCGCCAGTTCTTCAGGCGGGCGAAGCCGTGCTCGACTGGGCCCGTACTGCGGCAAGGGCCCGTGGAGCCAGCTTCTGACCACGTGTCAGGGGACGGTGAAACCCAGCTCCTCGCCGACACCCTTGACCTGGGCCGGGCCGTCGGCGGCCCGCACCATCGCCAGAATCTGCGGTAGTCAGCGGGCAGGGCGGCCTCGTCGGGATTCTCGCTGCGGTACGGGATCAACAGGACCGCCCGCCCGCCACCCGGGCGGGAGTCGGGGCGCGGCCGCGGCGTCCTCCGCCGCGGCCCGGTCCTGCTCGGCCAGCCGGTTCAGGACCCGCTCGGCGATCACAGCTCCTCTCTCTCGGCCTGGACCTCCTGCAACCGCTTGGCCAACTCCTCAGCGAGCGCGTCCAGTTCACTACGGCGAGCCGTGATCCGCTCCAGCTCCTGCATGCCCACACCCTCCCCGCGCCTTCGCGACGTACCGGCCCGGCGACGGATCGCAAGAGCGGCACGGCGGCTGGCGCACAGAACCCGACAACGGCTCCGGCCGAGGAGCCGGACGATCTTCACCGTGGACACCCGCCGGCAACCAGCGTGAGTATCCCGCCCGCCCCTCACCCCAGACTCGCGACCTGCAAACTTCACGATGCACGGTGCTCACGGAGACTTGGTACCAGCATCGACGCCGTTCACGGCCTTTCCGGTGCGTCGCGCGCCGCGCGCCGGTAGCGGTTCGATCAGTTCGGTGATGGTGCAGTCCAGGATGTCCAACAAGGCTATTAACGTGCGGAGGTTAAGCCGCTCCGGTCGCTCTGTTACCAGCCGATACACCTGGCTTTGCGATAGCTCGACACCGCGTTCGACCAGCAGCGGCCGCAGATCTGTGGTGGCGAACATGCCGCGAGTCGCCATGATCTTCCGCAGATGCCATCGGTAGTCCAGCTCGACAGTCATGCCGTCAGCCTTCATCGCTCCCAACTCCGCCTCCAACGTCATTCACATCACCGCATGCACGACCAATGCGCCGGCCTCGATGTCGCTGCCGAGCATCAAGGCGGACCACTACCCGACACGCGCCTGCAAGAGCCTGTGCACTCTCATCCGCGGCACCAACCAGCGACTCGGTCCGCATGAGATGAACGACGCGATGGTGCGCATCGGCGCCAAGCGAGGGCGTAAAGTAGGCCTGTTGCCTGGCCCGGAGACGAAGTGGGAATGCGCAGCGCATAAGAGACAGGATCCCGCTGTCTTTACGTGCTCGTATCCGTAGCGTCCCTAGTGTGCCATCCGCAGTGTGCGGCTGGGCGAGCCCTGCTGTAGGGGCCGCCCAGGCCGGGGATCGGCAAGTCCACGATGGTGGGGCGAGGCCTGTGCCCGCGCTGAGGCTCGCGGGATGCAGGTGCTGAACACTACCGGCATGCAGGCCGAAGTCCAGCTGCCCTACACCGCAGTGCAGCACCTGTTCCCTCGGCTGCGCCCCGTGGTCTCGGCGCGACCGCCGGCGGAACGCCGCATCGTGGTCCGCACCGCACCCAGCAGGCCCTCGACGTCGTCCTGGCGTTCCAGGCCATGGAGGATCAGATGGCCCGGCCCGCTCGGCGAGCGCCGGTGCGGTGGCGCGGCCGATCCCGGTCGTGGCTCCGGTCAGCACGATGGTCGCGTTGTGGTTGTACCCGGGCGCGTCGACGAGCCGGCGACCGTGTGGGTGCACGGTTGGTTCCTCACCGTGTTGCGTTCCTCTGCGCGTTGCTGATCGCGGCAGCCCTGGCCTGCCGAGCAAGCCGGAACGGGCGCAGGCAAGCCGGCACGGCGTCGAGTCCGAGGCGTACTCGTGCCGGTCCTCAGGGGACGGTCGTAGTGCTCCGTACGTAGACGACCATCAGTCGCTCGTACGGCCAGTTCCAACGATCAGAGGCAACCGCGAGCGCCGACCACGGTTGGCGTTCATTCAGCGTGACGCCCCTCTGCACTGCGAGCAATACGGAAGGTTACGCCGGTGGTCGAACGCGCCGAGCCGCCGACTGTCCGGACTGGTCACCGCAGCGTGCTGGTTTGGTCATGCACATGGCCTGACCTGGGCCATCTTGGCGTAATGTTTCGTTTGATGCGTGCTTCGTGCGTCAGGCGAAGGAGATCTGGGTGAGCGGCGGGACCATGAGCCGCTGGAGTTCGGCGCGGCCGGCGTCGGCCGACGGTCGGCAGCCGCGCGCGGACCACATGCCCTCGTCGGGAATGCCGCCCGGCCACAAGAAGCAGCTGCCCAAAGCGGCGTCGCGGCGCGCTGGTCGGGGACCTGCAGTGATCAACGGGCGGACGGACGAGATCCAGGCGCTGACCGCCTTGCTGGACAAGCACGCCACCGCGACGGCGCGCTTGTCGCGCGGGGACATGGTGGCCGACCGGTGACGCGCGGCCGAGCTGAAGCAAAAGGCGGTTTCAGAATGTCTGGCACGTTGAGCGACGACCTGGTCTCCACAGGTGGCGTGGGCGCCGACGACACAGCGAAGGGCCGCCCCCGCCGCCCCGGCGCACAGGCCCAGCGGACCCACTCGGCCCTGCTGGGCCGGCAGGCCGAGTGCGCGGAGCTCGACCGGCTGCTGGAGGCGATCCGCGCCGGCGAGAGCCGGTCGCTGGTGGTCCGCGGCGAGGCGGGAGTGGGCAAGTCCGCGCTGCTGGAGCACCTGACCGAGGCTGCCTCCGACTGCCGTGTGGTGGGCATCGCGGGCGTGCAGTCGGAGATGGAGCTGGCGTTCGCGGCGGTGCACCAGTTGTGCGTGCCGATCCTGGACCGGCTGGACAGCCTGCCCGAACCACAGCGCGACGCGCTCGGCACGGCATTCGGGCTACGTGCCGGGCCGGCGCCGGACCGCTTTCTCGTCGGCCTGGCCGTGCTGACCCTGCTCGCGGCGGCGGCCGAGGACCGTCCGCTGGTGTGCGTGATCGACGACGCCCAGTGGCTGGACCGTGCCTCCGCACAGGTGCTCGCCTTCGTCGCACGCCGCCTGTTCGCCGAGTCGGTGGCCTGCGTGTTCGCGGTCCGCGAGTCCGGCGAGGAGGACGAGCTGTCGGGGCTGCCGGTGCTGGACGTCGCGGGCCTGCGCGACGACGACGCGCGCACGCTGCTGAACACGGTGATCCTGGGGCCGCTGGACGAACAGGTGCGCGACCAGATCATCACCGAGGCTCGCGGCAACCCCCTGGCGCTGCTGGAACTGCCGCACGACCTGCCTTCTCTCAAGCTTGCGGGCGGATTCGTGGCGTCGGCCGCACGTACGCTGTCGGCTCGCCTCGAAGAAAGCTTTCAGCGACGGCTGGAAACCCTGCCCGCCCCTACCCGGCAGCTGTTGCTCCTGGCGGCCGCCGAGCCGCTCGGCGACCCGGTACTGCTGTGGCGTGCGGCCGACCTGCTCGACAGCGGCGTCGACATCACAGCGGCCGACGCCGCCGAAGACATGATCGATTTCGGAGACCGGGTGCGATTCCGGCATCCGCTGGTGCGTTCGGCGGTCTACCGAGCCGCGTCGCCGGAGCAGCGCAGGAGCGTCCATCTCGCCCTGGCGAAAGCGACCGACATCGACGCCGATCCCGACCGTCACGCCTGGCACCGCGCCCATGGAACTGCGCAGCCGGACGAATGGACCGCCGCGGAACTCGAACGCTCGGCCGAACGCGCCCAGGCCCGCGGCGGCCTGGCCGCCGCGGCCGCCTTCCTGGAGCGGGCGGTCGCACTCACCCCAGACCCCGGGCACCGGGCCGAGCGCGCGCTGGCCGCCGCACGGGCGACTCACCAGGCCGGTTCGCCCGATACCGCACTGAAGCTGCTGTCCATCGCCACGGCGGGCCCGCTCGACGATCGGGGCCGCGGTCATGCCGAACTGGTGCGCGCCCAGATCGCTTACTCCATGGACCGCGGCAGGGACTCATTCGCGCTGCTGCTCGAGGCCGCCCGCCGACTCCAGCCGCATGACCTTCCGCTCGCCCGCGAGACGTACCTGGAAGCGATCAACGCGGCGCAGTTCGCCGGTCCGCTGGCCGTCAACGGCCAAGTCAAAGTGGCCCAGGCCGCCCGGTCGGCGCCGGCAACGACAGGGGTTCCCCGTCCCGCCGATCGACTGCTCGACGGCCTGACAACCTTGATCCTCGACGGACACGGCGCCGGAGTCCCGAGCCTGCAGCCGGCACTGAGTGCCTTCACAGAACCAGACCTGTCCCCAGAGCAGGGACTGCGCTGGCTTTGGCTCGCGGGCACCACGGCCGCAACCGTCTGGGACTACGAGACCTGGGACGTCCTCGCGACCCGGCACATCCACCTTGTCAGGGAAAGCGGCGCCGCCACCATGCTGCCCTTCGCGCTGACTGCGCTGGTCGCCGTCAATATGATCGCAGGCGACCTGGGTACGGCGGCGTCGCTGATGCAGGAGGTGAAGACGGCCTCCGAGGTGATCGGGATCACTTACCCCGTCCACGGGGACCTGCTGACGGCGGCCGCGCAAGGCCGCCAAGCCGACTATGAGCAGCTGAGCACGGTCGTCGCGGAGGCGTCCCACCGGGGCGAGGGAAGCGCGTTGATCGTCGGTGGATGGACCAAAGCGCTGCTGTGCAACAGCCGGGGACGCTACGAGGACGCGCTGGCGGCCGCGAGCCAGACAACCGGCCACCCGCATCGGGAGATCAGCGCCGCGCTGGGCTGGGCGCTGGTAGAGGAAGTCGAGGCGGCCGCCCGCAGCGGCGCGCCCGAGCGCGCCGCCGACGCCTTCCGGCGGCTCAGCGAGCGTACCGGCCCCAGCGGCACGGGCTGGGGGCTGGGCATCCAGGCCCGGTCACGGGCCCTTATCAGCAGCGGCGCGGACGCCGAGGACCACTACCGTGAGGCGATCGACCGGCTCCGCCCGACCCGCATCCGCGGCGAACTGGCCCGCGCCCACCTGCTCTACGGCGAATGGCTGCGCCGCGAGCGGCGCCGGTCCCAGGCACGCGAGCAGTTGCGCACCGCCCACGAGATGTTCACGGCCACCGGGATGGAGGCATTCGCCGACCGGGCGGCGCGCGAGCTGCGGGCCACCGGCGAGACCGCCCGCAAACGAACCGTGGAGACCACAGGCCAGCTCACACCGCAGGAAACCCAGATCGCCAGGCTGGCCCGCGATGGGCTGACCAACAAGGAGATCGCCGGCCGCCTGTTCCTGAGCACCCGCACGATCGAGTACCACCTTTCCAAGGTCTTCGCCAAGCTGGGCATCACCTCACGCAACCAACTGGGACGTGGCGCCTCCCTCGACCTGTGACCACAGGGAAGGTGTCGACGCCGCAGCGCCGGTCCGCGCAACACTGCGCCTCCGCCCACTTGAAGTCGCAGGTCAAGGGCTGGTGTGACCGGTTTTCGGGGTGCTCACGCTGGTCGTCGGCGACTGTCTGCGGAGTAGGTCGTCTGTCAGCGGTTGACTCGAGGTTTGTCAGAACGAGCAAGGCGCGCAGGAGGCGGGTCGCGTGGGCGGGGTCGGTGCGGGGTTTGGTGAGGGTCCGCCAGTTCTTCAGGTGGGCGAAGCCGTGTCCGACCGGAGAAGACGCTGATCACTCACGCCCGTACCGGGGCAGCTCGGTTTCTCGGCTACGAGGTCACGATCCAGCACAACGACACGAAGAAGACTGGCCGTTACCGACGGGTGAATGGTCAGGTCGCGCTGCGTGTCCCCCCGGAACGTGATCAAGGCCAAGTGCGCCCCCTACCTCGCCTGTGAGAAACCCGCGAAGAGAAAGGCTCTGATCAACAGCAGTGATCACGCGATCGTTGCGACGTTCGGGGCCGTCTATCGCGTGGTCCAGTACTACCTGCTTGCCGAGACGTCTTTCGGCTGCATCGGCTGCAATGGGTCATGGCGACGTCCATGCTCAAGACTCTTGCAGCAAAGCACCGTTCGTCGGCACCGGAGATGGCCGCCAGGCACAAGGCCAGAATCGACACTCCCCACGGGCGCCGCGTCTGTTTCGAGGCCCGAATCGAGCGGAAGAACAGGAAACCACTGGTGGCGCGGTTCGATGGAATTCCACTTCAGCGGCAGCGGGCGGCGGAGATCGCCGACCGTGAGCCAGTCCGGGTGGCTGTCCGCAGAAGGAACTCATCGCGAGGCTCCTGGCGGACACCTGTGAGATCTGCGGAAGCAAGGGCAACGTGCAAGTGCACCATGTCCGCGCTCTCACCGATCTCGCGCACGCCGGATGGCAGCCTTCCGACTGGGCCCGCGTCATGCTGCATCGGCGTCGCAAGACCGTCGTGGCCTGCGACACCTTCGTATGGCTACCGGTCCGTGACCGGTAGCCATACGAAGGTCAGACCATGAGGCTCACTGGTTCCCTGATGCCCAGGAGCGCCTTTCCGTAAGCTTCGTACCCGACGGTCGGCACCAAACCGGCGTGCCGCGCGGCGACATTGGCGTCTCGCCAGATCCGCTGCAGAGGGTTGGAGTCGGCGAAGGCACCCGCCCCGTGAGTGTTCAGCAGCATGTTGACGGCTGCGAGGACCTGCTGGGCGGCGTAGCCAGCCTGCGCCCTGACCTGCGTACGTGCCGCGTAGTCCAGAGAGGCGCCCTCCCGGTCCACCTGGTCGACGGCGTCATAGGCGTGCAGCCTCGCTGTCCGCAGGTGCAGTGCTGCTTCAGCCACCTGCATCTGCACACCCACGGAGTCCGCCTGCCGGCCGTGCACGGTGAAGGACAGCGGCTTCTCCGACGCCGCGTCTTTCACCACGCCGAAGGCTGCCTTACCAAGGCCCAGCAACGGTCCGACCAGGCAGAGCAGAAGCATCGACCCGAACATCGACGAGTAGAGGGGCTCGTCCTGCCGGAACGAACGGGGATAAGTACCCTCGGCAGCGGCGCGGACTGACAGCACTCGGTGTTCGGGCACGAAGACCTCTCGACCGATCAGCGTGTTACTCGCCGTCCCCTTCATACCCACCGTGTGCCAGGTGTCCTCGATCACGAGTTCCTCAGCAGGTATCAGCACCAGTGCCTGGTCGACGACTGCGCAGGACTCGTCCCGCAGCAAGACACCCACGGCAGCCCACGTCGCATAGGGGGAACCGGAGTTGTATGACCACTTTCCGCTGACGACCCATCCCCCGGGCGCACGGCGGCCGACACCCGTGGGAGCAGCCACACCAGTGACCCGGGCGTCGAGATCCGCTCCGAACACTTCCTCCTGGGCCTTGTCGGGGAAGAGACTCGCCAGCCAATTCGTCACAGAGATGATCATGGCTGTCCAGGCAGCCGAACCATCTGCTTCGCCAAGAACCTCGGAGACTTCTGTCAGAGTGCGGAGATCGGTCTCATATCCCCCGAAACGCTTCGGCGTCAACAGCCGGAAGACACCCGCCTCAGAGATCTTGTCAATGACGTGCGCCGGCACGATTCGGTCTGCTTCGCCTCTCTCTGCCTGTGCTCGCAGAAACGGCTGCAAGGCGCGGGCCCGCTCGACAAGTTCCACTCTGCTTCTTCCTTGTGTTGACGACACATTCACCGCGCCCTCGGGCGCGCTGCTGCTGTTCACGGTGTTCCCCTTGTGTATTGCTCTGCTCATCCGATGGCCCTGCTCGCCTTCTTCAGGCATGTCCAGGCGAGAGCTCCGAGCGCGATCTTCGCCAGAAGGGCAGAGAGGTTCTCCGGCACGGACAGGAAGGGCGAGTGACTGCTCGCAATGCGATGGACCTCGGTTGCCCTGGTCGCAAGATGCTCTTGGCGCTCCACAGGAAGCGCCTGGTCCTTTTCACAGACGATGTACGGTCGAGGGAATATCGTGCCAACCCGCTTGTTCCACGACGTCAGCGAATGACTTCATGCTCTGCGGCAGCAGTCGCTCAGCAGCCCCCTCAGCCTCGGGACGGGGCACGTCCCCATTGAACAAGGAGATCGGGTCGTCCCGAACCGCTTGCACTTCGTCCGAATCCGAGGGAACGGGGTCACCGTAGAACCCGGGAAGACTCTCACCGGCGTCGAGCTGGAAGGCGGCAAGGTAAGGGCCGCGACAGCCTCGCGGACGACGCGCGTGTCCTCGGCGATTCCGCTGCGCCCGCCCGCGCTGGGAAGGTCTACCGTGCGGGTCTCGATTGCTTCGACGCCCAGCCCCGCCTGCAGCTTGTCCCAGCACCAGCTGCCGTGCCATGCCCCATGAACAAGGAGCAAGGTGGGACGGACTGTCGCATCTGGAGTCACAGGTGCTCTACTTTCATGATCCTTTGATGGAGGCGCCCGTGAGCGCAAGATCGAGCGTAAAGCCGACCAGACACCATGTCCAACGAGGTGTTCAACTCCAGCCGGAGCGACGCTACAACGCCGGCCGACGACTCAATTAGGGTTTTCGGTACGGCCACTGATCGGGTGATGCTGGTGGTGGGGGCAACGCACGAGGCTCCCGTGCCGTCGGGGGAGGTGTTCGAAGTCTCAACCCACAGGCGAAGGAGCCGCGTTGGTTCCGCACCGCCCACGCCTACGCGTCGGCCGTCATCAATCTGCTCGCAGACCGAGCGCCCGGCCTGATGCGTGCCCTGCGTGAAGCCGACCCCGACCACGTCCTGCTGGACGGCACTCTCGCGGAGTGCGACCGGGTCGGTGACAGCCGGGCCGGCCCACAAGCACCGGACCGATCTGCGTTCGAAGGCGAGCACGGAGGCATCCTCATATGGCTGCCTCCCTTCGCCCGTCCGCTGGGTCTGCGGATAGGCCGGCGGTGATGGCTCGGTTCACAGGTCGGGCGCGGGTTTGGTGAGGAAGTCGGCGTTGGCCTGGGTGTCGTGGCTCAGCACGACCTGGTGGTGAGGGAGGGTGGCGAGCCGGTCGGCAACGGTCGCACGTGCCACGTGGGACGAACACACTGATCCGGGATGGAGTGGCCCGGGCTGTGATGTCCGCCGCCGACATCATGGCCTCGCTGGCCCGGATCTGAACTACGACCAGCCGCCGGACGAGTCGACCTGGAGCCGGGAGGCCGCCGGTGGCCTCCCGGAGAGCCGATGAGCGCTGGCTCCGGACCCGAGCACGGTCGCCATCTGTGAGGGCGCGCACTTCAACTGGCCACCTCGGCTCGGGCCCGGTACACCGCCGCCTCGGCGGTCGTGGTGGAAGTGCCGACCCGCGCGCGTCAGTTGCCCTCCGCAGTGGCGAGTCGGCTGACGGCGTCCGCCAGCCGGTGTCGGGCGGCCGTGAGTGCTGACAGGGCGTCGGCTTCGGCGTCCTCGGCCGTCGCCCTCTCGCCCGAGGGCACGGCCGGGTCGTCCGCTGGGGCCATGTGCTTGCCGTTGTCGCGGTTCGGCGAATCGGGCTCAGAAGGGGAGGGTGTCCTCGGGCTCCTCGGGCTCCTCGGGCACCGGTGTGAGCGGTCCCCGGGTACGTGACGGGACGTCGATCTCGGGGAGCAGCAGCGCGGCGGCACCGGGGAAGAGGTCCGGTCGGTGCTCGACCACGCGGCGCGTGTCCTCGGGACTCAGCCCGAGTTGTCCTAGCGGCGCCGATCCGCCTAGCTGGAGCAGAGAGCCGATCCGTGGGGAAAGGTTCAGGCTGAGGCCGCTCAGGTGTTCCTGGGTGACCTGGACGGCCCTGACCTCCGGGCTCGACAAATACTGCTCCAGGGTGGGCGGCGGTGGCGTCCGTGGGGGGCCCGCGTTCGTCGGATCGGCGTTCTCGTCCGGCACCTGTGTCGTTGTGTCGTGCCGGTCGTCCGGTACGGGGGCGGGGGTCGGTGCCGCGGGGTGGGGCTGGCGGGACGGGTGGGCCAGGGCGTATGTGTCACCTCGCTGGTAGAGCGTGATGTCAGTTCGAGGAGCGTCGTTCGGGGTGTGGGTTTCGGTGGTGCCGTCCTCGTGGACCACCGTGATGCGGGCGCCGTATGCCTCGGTGGCGATGGCCAGGGCGCTGCGGGTCAGTGACGGGGTCCAGCCGTGGCCCACCGCGAGCTGGGCGAGGATCAGGGCGGTTTGCTGGTCGTCGATGAACGGTGCCAGTTGGTGGGGGGCGGGGCGCATCGCCGGGTTGGGGGCGGTGCCGGGCAGCGGTCGCTGTCCTGACAGGATCTCGTGCGGTCGGCGGCGGTCCGGTTCGGGACGGGTCTGTTCCAGGGCGTGCCAGAAACCGTTGCCCGCGCCGCCTGGCGGCACCAGCTCGTACGTCTGCCCGTCGGGGGCGGTGAGGCGCGTCCCGTCGTTCGAGGTCCGCCAGGCGTCCGCGCCCCGCTGCTTCGCCCATGGCAGCGTGGTGTGCGTGGGTCGGTCCGCGAGTCCGTCGGGTCGGGGGTTGGCGGTGGCGGGGGTTGAGGTGTCGGAGGCGGCTGGGGTCCGGGCGGGCGGCGGCGTGCCCGGAGGCAGCGCCACCTGGAAGTGATCGTCCGTGAGCCTGAGTACGACCGACTGCGCCGGGGCCGGGTCTTGCCCGGCTTCGAGTCTCGCCGGTGGGAAGGTGACGAACCGGCCGTCGGTGTCCACGACCGTCACCTCGACGCCGAACGTCCGTGCCGCGAGCACGGGCAGCAGGTCGGCCGCACCCTGGTTCCAGCTCGCCTTGCTGGAGCTGGTGCCGAGGCGTCGCAGGGCTGCCGCCGCCAGGCGGCCGCGCTCCTCGTCGGTCAGGGCGTGGTAGGCGGAGAGCCTGCCCGTGGCGCCGAACTCCCTCCCAGCGGGCGTCGCGCCCAGATCGATGCCGATGGCCTTGAGGTCGTCCGCCGAGAAGGTGTCGAGGGTGTCCGCCACCGCGAACGCCCAGAGATCCGAGTTGTCCGGATCGTCCAGTCGGTCGGCCAGGAGGCCGCGCAGCGCCTCGGCGCGCTCCTTGGGAGTGCCGTGCGTGTGCGGTCCAGAGCGGGCGGGATCCGTGTGCGTCAGGGCCTCGTCGAGGGCGTGGAAGAAACCGCTGCCGTCCTTCGGGACGTCGTGGATCTCGTAGTTCCGTCCCTCGGGTGAGGTGATGACCGCCGGCTTGCCCTCGGCGGCCTCGTGGACGGTGAACTTGGGCTGTTCGGTGGTCTGCTTCGGATCTTCGGGGGGAGGGGTGAATACCACGGGGGAGGGCTTCGACACCTCGTCGCGCTGCTCGGGGGACAGCTGGTACCAGCGGGTCAGCCGGTCCGCCGCGTACCGCACCCGGTGGAACTCGATGGCCGCTTGTACGGCCGCCTCCCTGTTGCGGGCCAGCTCCTCATCGCCTTCCGTCCGGCCTTCGGTGTCCTGGTCGGTGTCCTCGCGGCTGCTGAGGGGTGTCCGGCGCCTCATCCAGTACGTCTTGTCGGCCTCTACCCAGGCGTCACCCGCGTTCTTCACCGCCTGCCACGCGTCCGAGACCTCCTGAGGGAAGTTGTGGTCGCCGATCAGCCCCCAGCTGCGGGCCGCGTCCTCGCGGATCCAGGCGACGGTGTACGTCCGTGTCTCCGTGGCGCGTCGTCCCGGGGTGAGTCTGCCGAACGGGCCGAGCGCCCAGGACGACGCCTTGTCCATCCGGTCGCGGATCGTCTGGTTCACGTGCGCGGTGGCGATCCAATCGGTCGGTACGGCGAAGAGGAACGCCATGGAGGCGGCGTACGAGACATCGGCCGTGGTGGCGTTGCTGATGCCGAGCTTCCTGCTCTCGCTGTCGGCGGAATTGAGCAATGTGCCCGACGGGCCGGGCAGGATCGCACCGGTCGAGGGCGGGACGAGGATCGGGACGGCGTTGAGCGAGGTGTCGTGCGATCCGCTGCGCGCGACGCTGACGTCCTGGCCCTGGGTCACCTTCACGGTGCCGCTCATGGTCGCCGAGGGGGCGACGGTCATCAGCCGGGCACCGCTGAAGTCCGGCCTGGCCCAGAGGCGGTGTTCGGCGCGGACGTCTCCGACGAGCGGATCGTCGGTCTGGCCGGGGACGCCGTAGCCCTCCTCGGAGAGGGCGTCCAGGAAGAAGCCGGACAGTGACGCGTCGCTGATGGCGTTCTCCCTGGCCTGTGAGGGGGCACTGCCGGGGACGGTCAGTCCGGTGCGGCGGGCCTGTGCCACGGCCCTGTCGAGGGCACGGTCGGTCAGCTCGCCGGTCTTCGGGGTCGACTTTCCGTAGGCGGTCGCCAATACGATCTCGGACGCCTCCCTGAGGTTCCGCACGCCCACAATCATGCGCGGCTGGAAAGTGTCGTAGCTGAGGCCGGTCGGGACGGGGTGTGCCTGGCGCCACGCGGTGACCTCGGGCTGCTCCACCGGTGTCGCTCTGAGGATCACCGAGCGGGAAGGGCGCGGCAGTGGGGGCGGTGCCAGCGGGTCCGGCGACGACGCCTGGTTCGAGGCGGCCGAGGGCTCCGCTTCGGACACGGTGGACGGCTTCCGTGCGGTGCCTGTTGACGCCTCCCGCGCGGGCTCCGCCGACGGATGCGCCGCAGGCTCCGCGGGCGGCTGCGCTGCGGGCTCGGAGGGTTGCTTCGCAGGCTCCGCAGTCGGCTCCTGGGCGGTAGCCGCCGACGGCTCCGGGACAGGCTCGATGAAGGCTTGGGGCGCGGTCAGGCTGAGCGGGACTCGCTCGCGGAGTTGGCCGATGTTGTCCTCCACCGGCGGAACGCCGGCGATGCCGATGGTGATCCTCAGCCGGTACGACGTTGTGAACTCGGCGTGCGGCTCGTCGAGGGAGAAGTTCTGGCCGATGGCCGTTTCCGTCGCCGTGCTGACGGTCCCGCTCTGCGCGCTGGTGCCCGCCTCGGTGTAGCCGATGCCGGCCGTCCGCGCGGTCGGGTCGCCGGTCGGTATGCCCTCCCGCGCCGAGATGCCGATGCCCCGGGACTTGGTGATCGACTGGGACGTGTCGACCGACTCGCTGGTGGACCGGTTGTCGCTGAGGGTGACACTGTGCCCAAGGCCCTCGAAGACCGTGTCGGCGGCGATGAGCTGGATGCGCACCGAGACGGTCCGTTCGCCCAGGTGCACGGTCGGCGTGATGTCCGCCAGCCGCAGGCTGCGCCAGGCGGCCCGGGCACCCGTGCCGACACCGGCGTCCGGGGTCGCAAGCTGCTGCCGCAGACCGCGCAGGGCTCGCGGCGTGACCAGGCTGCGCACCCGCTCTCTGTCCACGTCGCCGATACCCCGCGCGGCGAGCATGTCGTCGACGCGGGCCAGCAGCGCTGTGGCGTCGAGGGCGTTGAGGGGGAACGACTGGAACGGCGTCGGCCCGGACCAGGCCGGAAGGCTCCAGGTCCGCTCCGTGTACACGGGGAAGTCCGGCAGGCCGTCGTCGGCCAGTTTCAGACGGTGGGCGACGCGCTCGGTCACGGCGCCGAGCCAGCCTTCCGGGATGGTCAGACGGGTGCCGTGCCAGCGGTTCGCCGCGCCGCTGAGCATTCGGTGCGCCAGTGCGCCGGCGCCCCGGGACTCGATCAGCGCCAGCAGCGTGTGCTCGGCGGACGCGCTGACCAGGAACTTGTGGTTCTTGTCCTCCTGAGAGCTGGCGATGCTCACACTGCGGGTCACGGTGGCGGTGGTGCTCGTCTGGACGCCGAGCTTTCCCATGAGGACGTAGGTGCCCAGGACCGGCTGTGCCCCGGAGCCCTGCGCGCGGGCGAACGCCAGTTGTCCGTTGAGGGTGAACGACCAGCTCGTCGTCAGCGCGCCGGACGCCTGGAAGTCGGCGGAGACCTGCTGCTCCATGTCCAGCACGATCGCATCCGAGACCAGCGTGGGGTTGACGATCCGCACCCGGTGGACCACCGTCCCCATCCGGTCGACGTACGGACCCGGCCCGTACAGGCCGGTCATCCGCAGGCCGGAGCCGCTGGTGGTGACATCGACCCCCGAGTGCAGGAACTGCGGCAGCAAGGCACGGCCGACCGCGGCCCGCGCCGGGGAGTTGGTCTGGGTGAAGTGCCAGGAGTTGTCGGACGCCGCCGCCATGACGGCGTTCACCGCGTCCCCCAGCTCCCGGTGGGCGGCCAGGCCGATGCTCAGGTAGTGGTGGCCGTCGAAGGGCCGGGGGTCGGGGGTGGCGCGCTGGTCCGGTCGGTCGGGGCCGGGGGTGCCGGGGAGGGCGGTCTCGCGCCCGGTGGCCAGGGCGCGGGCGGTGGTGCTGTCCAGCGTCTCCCTGCGTACGACGCTCAGGGCGCCCGGTCCGGTCCGTTCGGTGGGGGCGGCTGTGCTCTCGGCGGCGGGACCGGCCTTCTTCCGCGTGGCCGACATCTCCAGCTCGGGCACGGAGAGCAGCACCTGGCCGCGTACGGCGTTCGGGCCGCCGATGAGCGTCTCCGGTGGCTTGCTCCGTACGAAGGTCTCAAGGCCCATCACCCCGAAGGTGCCCAGCCCCCGCCACAGGGCGCGCGGCCGGGTGAAGCCGCCGACCTGAGCCGTGAGTTCGAGGTCGTACCAGTACAGGTGGGAGGTCCCCTTGGCCGACACCGCCGTCTCGGCGGCCACGCTTCCCCCGTAGCCGACCTTGTCCGTCCGCGCGTGGGCCGCGCTCGGTCCCGCCCCGATGATGCCCGTGTTGGTGACGGTGCCGGAGCCGCCCGTGTCGGAGGCCCGCAGACTGAGGTCGATGCCTCCCTCCAGCGTCCGCGTGGCGTTCCGCGATCCTTCGAGCTTGTCGGTTCCGGCGGTGGTGTCCTTCAGCCAGGGCTCGTTCGTGGACCCCTCGTACCTGCGGTTGGTCATCGTTCCCTCGATCCACAGGTACCGCTGGGCGCGCGTCAGCCGCCGGGGTTCCACCAGCGGGATCCGGATGCCGGTGGTGACCAGCGCCTCCAGGTTCCCGGCCACGCTGTGGCGGTGCAGGGTGTTGATGATGCGCAGAGTGTTCGCCAACGCCATCACGAAGTGCTGGCGACCGTTCCAGCGTGGGGCGTCCGGATCGGTGAACTCCTCCAGCGGGGCGACCGTGTTGGGGTAGCGGGCGCCCACGGCCCGCAGCACCTGGTCGGTGAAGTGCTCCAGCAGGGTCGGTCCGTCGGCCTGTTCGGCGTCGGCGGGGGCCGTGCCCGTGCTGGGGCCGGGGCGGACGTAGGCGCCGTCCGGCCATCTGAAGGACTCCGCCCGGCACAGGACGAGCAGAGTGGGATGGTCCTTGGGGAGGAACACCGGCGGCTCCGGCTCGGCCCCGGCCGCTTTGCGCAGTCCGGTTCCGTCGTCCCAGCCCGCCAGTCGCCTGGCCTCGGAACGGGTCATCCGGTCCACTGCCCGCAGCGTGTACGTCTTCTCCTTGGTGTTGCCGGTCCAGCGGACGACGACCTGCTTCTCCATGCCGTAGACCGCCGTCGGAGCCCCCTTGACCTTGAGGGCCGACTTGCGCGCTCCGGACCCGCCGAAGGAGGTGCCGTGCGTCGTGGAGCGGCCGACCCTGCCGAACAGCACCGCCATCAGCCGGGCGCCGAGACCGCCCATACCGAAGCTGAAGCCCGGACCGAGCATGGCGGTGATGTCCTGGCTGTTGGTGAGGGTCAGCAGTCGCTCGTTCTTGGCCGTCTGCTGTACGACGTTGTTCATCTCGATGTCGTGGGGCTCGGATCGGAGTCGTCCGCTCCTGGGCACCACACGCTGCACCACGAAGGTGCCCAGCGGGGTGCGCTCGGCGTCGTCACGGAACAGCAGGGGGCCCGGGACCGGGCCGTGGGCCAGCCGGTCGGCGTTCCGCTCGAAGAAGTCACTGCTGAAGAAGTCGGAGATCTGCTGGTAGGCGGTGGTGCCGGGGAGCGCTCCGACGGCCTTGAGGGCGTCCTCGCGCAGCTCTGTCACGGACAGCACGCTCTCGGTGTTCACCAGCCGGTATTCGGACCCGGGGCCGAGTCTGAGCTCCTCGGGGGTGAGGGACCGATCCGGGTCCACGTCCCGGCGCTTCATGTCGTCGGTCAGACGCAGCGTCAGTCCGTTGTGGACGGCGAAGGAGAAGCGGTCCAGGTCCGTGATGTCCCAGCGGATCACCCGCCGCAGGCCGGGGATGGCGTCGCGGTAGGACGGGCGCAGCCCGGTGTGCCTGCGCACCCTGATGTCGTAGTGGACGTCCGTCAGGTGCAGCGGGACCGCCTCGGTGGAGTTCGTCTCGGTCTGGCTGACGTTCTGGTCGGTGAGGGTGAACTCGTAGCCGCGTCCCCGTCCGATGCCGAGGCCCACGCGGGCGATCGCCGGGAAGGGGACGCCAGGGCCGAAGGACACGGCGGGGGCTATCTGCCGGGTCGTCGACAGGGTGCGGGTCGCACCGCCGGTCGTCTGGCTGCGCCTGCCGTACTTGAGTTTCGCCGCGGCGGCCGGGTCGGTGAACCGCTCCCAGTACGGGTACGGGCGGGTGACGATGTGCAGGGTACGGAGGGTCTTGTCGGCCGCCTGGAACGGTGGCGACTCCCATCCCTCGCCCGCGAACCGGCGCGGATCGGTGCGCAAGGCGTGCCGGAGACGGGTGGCTGTGCGGTTGCGGTCCTCGGCGTCGGGGATGTCCGCCCTGCTGATGATGTGCGCCACGACGTCGTCGGTGCCGCGCAGGGTGGGCCGGGAGCTGCCGTAGGTGGGCGTGGCGTCGCCGGTGAGCCACTCCGGAAGCTGCGTCCGATCGTCGAACGTTACCGGCTGGGCCAGTGGCGTGGGGGGCGGGAGGGTGTCGTCCAGCCGGGGCGGCCGGTGCCGGTCGAGCGCGGCCTCCACGTCGACGGGTTCGGTTTTGGCGGTGCCTTGGTTCGGGTCGGTTCCAGGGTTCGGATCGGTGGTGGACATCGGGTCGGTGGCGGCAACCGGCTCATTCTGCGCGGTGTGGCCGGTCGCACCGCTCTCGGACTCCTGCACGGCCGGGTGCCGGCCCAGCAGACCAGCCAGGGAGAAGCGACGGGACCGCCCCGGTGCGGGCGGGTCGGTGCCCGGGCCCGGGTCCGCGTGGCGGCTGTTCTGGTCACCGGCCTGCGGGGCGGCGTCCGCACTGGCGATGTGGCTCTGGAGCAATCGGAGGTAGCGGTCACGCAGCCCGCCCTGGGGCAGCCCCTCGGGCGCGGAGCGGTGGTAGTTGCCCATCAGGCTGCCGTCGATGTCCGGGCGGTGCTGGGCCGTCTCGTCCTGGTACTCGTCGCGCAGGCCCAGCTGGTGCCCGATCTCGTGCGCCAGGTCCTGGTCGGTGGCCGCGGCCTGCCACTGGTGCTGGGTCGTCGCGGACCCGGGAGCGCCGACCTCGACGGTCAGATGCGGGTGGGCGGAATCAGCGTCGGCGCGCTCCACGGTCACATGCAGCCGGTCGCCGTCGGGCAGCCGGTGGCGCGGGGCGTTGAACACCCGCTCGACTCCCGCCTGGACGCGGCTCCACAGCGCTTCGAGCTGGGGCTCGGTCACGGCGTCGGTGCCGGTGAGCCGCACCCGTACCGTCAGATCCGTGACGGGTTCCGCACCGAGGCGGAACCGTCGTATGTCGAACCCGGACCGCACCTCGTACCGGGGCGCGTGCGCTCCCGTGCCGCGCGGGGTCGACACCGGATCCACCCAGTGGTGCTCAACCGTCCGCACAGCCGCCGCGTCACGTGCCGCGTGCCACCGCGGATCGCGTACGGCGCCGACCGGCTCGGCGCCCGAACCGGCGGGGACTGGCCCGGATACGGAAGGGCTGCCATGGTCCCGTTCCGCGTCGTGGTGCGGGGCGGACGGCAGCAGGGCCTCGGTGATGTCAGCCTCCGTCGGCGGCACTCCCGCCGCTGCCTCGGCCTCCCGCTTCAGCGCCGCGCCCCAGTGGGGCTTGAGTCCCTGTTCGATGAAGGTGCGGATCTGGCCGCGCCGGAAGACGACGTCCCTGTTGACGGACTGCCACAGCAGCATCCGTTTCTGCTCGGCGACCTCCGCCTGGCCCTGTTTGTGGAGCAGCACGTTCACCAGGTCCCGCGTCTGCACCTGGTCCTGCGCGAGACGGGTGGCCGTGGCCGCGAACTGCTCGGGGCCGGTCACCCGGCCGAGCTGCTCCACATCCGTCTGAGCCTGCTTGATCAGCAGGTTGAAGGCGAGGCGCAGGTTCAGGTTGTCGATGTTTGCGGGCAGCAGTGGCAGTTTGTCGTTCTCGGCCCGCGTCAGCTCCCGCAGGCGCTCCTGGGCACCTCTCAGATAGATCTTCGCGGTGTACGACCACTCGTGCCCGGGGGTGAGACACACCGGACGGTGGTCGAAGCGGGCCAGAGACGTCCGTGCCATGTTGTCGAAGGCGACGTGCACCTCCTGACTGAGGAACTCCCACCCCTGGTCGCCGCGCCACATGACGTTGGTGATCTCGGGAGCCGCATCCGTGCCGAGGCTCTGGTACTCGGCGTGGCCGAACCAGTCCATCGGCCGATGGCGCCGCCGGAAGGTCTCCGCGTGCTCCCTGTTGCTGTCGGGCGACTGGTAGTGCCACACCGTGAACGACCCGGCGTCCGGCCCGGCCGTCACCGCGAGCGCGCACCCGTTCATTCCCGCGGTGAACACGATGTCCGGATTGAACTCGCCACCCCGTCCGACCGGGACGACCCGGTGCCCCACGTCGGTGCGTGGCCTGGCCGTGCCACCGGTCTTGTACGGCACGTAGTGCGCCGCGATGTACTCGCTGTCCGCGCCGACCGCCGGGAGGGCCCGGCCGCCGATGATGTCGCGGAGTTCTGCGTCGGCGGCGTACTCCTGGTGGTACCTCTCCACGGCCGGGGTCAGCAGGTAGACGCCGTGCTCCCCGCCCACCGCGGTGGCAGACGGGGTGAGGGTGAACCAGTGTCTGTCCTGCCGGTCCAGCCACTTCAGGAAGGCCCGGTGATCGATGCCGAGGCCGGGCGCGCGAGCCTCCATCCCCTCGCTCATGCGCAGCAGCACCTGATGCCGGCCGAGGAAGTCCCTGGGCGCGGCCATGAAGTCGGCGACGGCTCGGGCAGAGCGGTCCCGGCCGGGGGCGTGACGTCCGGCGTCGCCGGTGGAGGTCGCCGGTCGCGGGCTGCGCGGCTCAACCGTCGCGGGGGATCGCCGCTCCGGTCGTTCGGCGGCGGCCTCTGGCGTGATCGTGGGCGGGACAGGGCGCGGGACCGGCGCCGGGAGACCGAGTTCCTCGACGATCCTGCCGAGGTCCTCGGTGGCGAAGCCGCGGTCGCCGGGCTCGATACCCCGCTGCCGGAGTGCCTCGTACTTCGCCGCCCGGCTCGTTTCGTCGTCCGGCCGGCCGTCCCGCCACGGCGGGGGTTTCTCCGTTCCCTCGGACCGGGCCGTGCTGGTGACCCACTGGCCGCTCAGTGTGGGCACCTTGGAGATGACGATGCGCCGGTAGCCGACGGTCCTGTGCCACGGTTCGAGCCGTCCGGCCTGAAGGTTGCCCTCTTCCTCCAGGTAACGCACCTGGTGGCCGATGAGCGCGTACGGTTCGAGGTTGCCGCTGCGGAAGCCCAGGTGGCTGAGGCTGTTTCCGTCGCCTCTGGCGAGGTGATCGAAGACTTTGAACTGGTCGGCGCGCGTGGCATTCGGGAAATGCCGTCGCCACAGTTCGGTCTTCCAGAACTCTGTCAGGTCGAAGACGTTCTCATGGGCGTCCGCGAGTTCCCGGTAGGGGTCGGTTCCACCCCCCTTCCTGTCCCCGGCGATGATGACGGTCGTCCCGGACGGCAGCACCGCGACCAGCTGACGTATGCCTGTGACACTCGTGTCGTGCTGCGGGTGCGCGCCGCCGTGCTTCCCGCTGAACCGCGACCAGAGCACGACGTAGCCGCCGCTGAGCGGAACGCCCAGTTCGCCGAGGAACGCCCCCGCGCCCGCGTCCGGCCGGTCGCTGAGACCCCAGGCGGTACGGATCTTGGCCTGCTCGTGGTTCTGGCGCCCCCAGCGGACCGTCACCTCCTCGGTCGCACGGGTGACCGGGTGGTTCAGGTGCCGGGTGCGGAGATTCACCGGCACCGGCGGTCGTACCGAGTCGTACGGCAGCGCCTCGTCCTGGCGGGCCAGCGTGGTGTACAGGGCATGCGGATTCTTCGCGTAGAGGACGTGCACCCGGTCGCGCTCGGCAGCCACTTCCGCGGCGATCCGCGCGTCCAGCTCCGCCTCCTGCGGCGCCGGGGTCCGCGCCGCCGGTCCCTGTGAGGCGCGCAGTCTGGCGCGTTCCCGTTCGTACCGCGCCCGTACCTGGGTCTCCAGGCCGTTGCGCAGGAAGTCGCCGACCTGGTCGGGGTGGTGCGGCCCGGTCAGCACGGTGACGTGCAGCTTCGGATTGAGCAGCAGCGCCGCAGACAACCCGAACATGTCGCCGGTGAAGTTGCCCACGGTGAGGATCATGCCGCGGTGCGGCGGGGCACCGGCGTGGAAGACGTCCTTCAGATCCTCCAGGGCGGCGGTCAGCCGTGCGACGTCGTCCCGGTCCGCCCCGAACTCCCGCCACCGTGCCTGCAACTCGCCCAGCAGGTTTCTGGTCTTGGCCACCTCGGCGAGATCGGTGGTGAGCTTGGTGGTCAGGGAGCCCTGGGGGTTCGTACGCCGGAACGCCTCGCCCCTCAGTTCCTCCAGGGTGTCGCGCAGCGCCACGGAAGCGGCCGGGTCGCGGTGCAGCGACCACAGGAGGTCGAAGAGGTCCTTCTGCTTCTTCGAACCGGTGCGGACGGCGAACGAGAAGGCCTTGTCCACGACGGCGTCCCGGTCGGAGGCGACGAGGATGCCGTTGATGGTGAGGACGTCGGCATAGTGGGTGGCGCTGGGACCGATGGTGATCTCCACACCGTCGATCCATCCGGTGACCGCCCGCTTGTCCTTGGCGTCCGGTGCGAACGGTCGCAGGGTCGCGTCCGGACGTTCCCGGCGGATCGCGTCGTTCAGCTCCGCCGCCCTCGACGCCACATGCGGGACCTCGGCCCGGAAGTCGAGGTCCGCGACAGGGCGCGGGCTGCCGAACTTCAGGGCGGTCTGTGCGCCGCCGGCCAGCAGCACCGGCAGGCCGAGCCGCTTCTCCATCAGCGCCGAGAACCAGGCGCCGACCTCGAACTTCTTCTCCCTGCTGACCGCCGGTGACGTGGTGGCCGCGACATCCGCCGTCGCCTCGGGCGGTCGGCTCGGGCCTGCCTCGGACCCGGTGGCGGACCGGTCGGCCTGCTTCAGCACCACCTCGAAGCTGAGCGACCTTGTCGCCTGCCCCTGCGGGTAGGCGAGCAGCAGTTTGTGCCTGCCGGTCCTGAACGGGCGCGCGTCAGAGGGCACCGTGATCAGGGAGCGGTATGCGGAAGCGCCGATCCTGTCGAGGACCCGGTCCACCAGCTCGGACACGGGGACGGCATCGCCGTCGATGACGATGTCCAGCCGCTTCTCCTTGCCAAGGGCGGCCTGCCAGGCCCGCTGGAGCGGGTCTGCCGCGTCCGGGTCGAGCC
This sequence comes from Streptomyces sp. NPDC127197, assembly GCF_042672405.1. NCBI lineage: Bacteria > Bacillati > Actinomycetota > Actinomycetes > Kitasatosporales > Streptomycetaceae > Streptomyces > Streptomyces sp. NPDC127197. The sequence goes on from NZ_JBHXVG010000036.1 coordinate 31,044, forward strand.
GGAGCGACACATTGCCGCCGCCGCGCAGCCCGGGACGGCCCTGGCCCAGCACGCGGGCCGCGACCTCACCGGCGACCTCACGCACCGTCAGCCGGGTGAGCGCTCCGCTGTCGGCCAGGTCGCGGTGGATCCGTGCGACATCCTCCGCGCCGACCTGCCCCATGCCTGGCGCCTGACGCCGCACCAGCAGGTTGACCTCGTGGTAGAGGTCCGCTTCCGGGGACAGCGCGTGGGCGTCCGCGCCGGTCACCGCGGGCACCGTGCCGCCGGAACCGCCGGGGTCCGACCGGTCGTCGTCGGCCCGGTCCGTGCCGTCGCCGTCCTGGGGCGGGGAGGCGTCGGCGGCCTCCGGTCCGTCCGGCCGTACGATGGCCCGGCCAGTGTCCGCGACCGGCGGCCATGACTCCCCGGCAGACCGTGAGCCGGGGGTCGTGTGGGTGTTGAATTCCGCCGCTAGCAAAGCGGAGAGCCGTTCGGCGGCGTTTGGGTCCGTTGCCGACGACAGGTCCCCGTAGGTGAACGCGAGCAGGTGGATCATGTCGTCGTGCAGGCGGGTGTAGGCGGCTTCCGGCGAGTCGCCGTCCTCCTCGACGGGAGGGACCGGCGGCTGGTGGTCACGGGCCATCAGATCCCGCGCGCGACCGAGCAGGGCGTCGCGCGTCCTTGCGTCCAGGCCGTTCAGGAACCCACGGGCCTGCTCGAAATCAGTGCGCCAGTCCTGCAGGACGTCCGGATCCACGCGCGGGACCGCGGTAGGGCCACCAGGAGCGTCCCGGCCGGCCGGGCGCGGCGCACCCGCCGGGGCGGTTGCGGCGTCCTGGGCGTCGCGAGGAGGCAGACCGAGGGCGATCTCGTCCGGGAACAGCCCGTTCTCCGCGACGTCGCGCCGCAACTCGGCCTCGGTCAGCGGTGCCAGATAGCGGTATCTGCTCCACCCGTCGACATAGCTGAATCCGTGCTCGGCGGCGTGCGGCCACAGCGCGGAGGAACGGATCAGCTCGTGCGCGGTGTGGTGTCCGCCCACCAGCATGGCGCCCATCAGCCCGAGCCGGAGCTCGGCCATGTCGACAGGGGTGTCGAGAAGAAGCTGAAGGCGGTGGGCCGTCTCCAGGATGATGATCAAGGAGCCCGAGGAGCCGGTCGCGACGAGTCCTCCGGTGCGGTCGCCCCCCTGGTGCAGGGGCGCGCGGAACGGAAGGTCCATCTCGTCCCTGGCGCGCTTCCAGACCACGTATTCCCTGCCGTCGTCGTCCCGTGCTCCCGCGGCTGCGAACTCCCGCTCCGTCACCGGAGGCTCGAAACCGTCCACGGGGAACGCTCGCGCGCTCCCCGTGGCGTAGCGCCGCCATACGCGCTCCGCGGTCAGCCACGGGAAGTCGGAGGTCGTCGGTGGGTCGATGAACCCGTCCAGCGCCAGGCTGGACGCGCTCGAGAACAGGAGCGCGGTCAGCTCCCTGAGGTTGCCTTCCGCGACCACGTCTTCCAGGGTGTCGATGTCCGCCCTGACGCTGCCGCTGCGGGCCGAGCCCGTGGGCGGCATACCCAGCAAGTGAAGCCGTTCCGGAGCGTACTGGCCGAGGAGCGACCAGATGTCCTGTGCCAGCGTCCTGACCGCGTCCACCGACTGCGGTCGCCGTACCAGGTATGCACCGAGCTTGCGGTCGAAGACCTCGGCCGCCTCGGCGTAGCGGATCGCCGTCAGATCGGCCGTGCGCGCGTCAGGCGGCGGCATGGTTCTCAGGCTCTGGGACGCCTGGTCGTGCAGGGCCGTGACGGCATCGAGCAGGGATCTGTCCGCGCCCTGGTGCCCGCGCCAGACCTCGATCCGGGCGAGCAGCTCGCGGAGCGCCCGCTCGTCGCGACGGTCGCGCTGCAATCTGCGCACCGCCTCGTCGACGCTGCGCAGTTCGGTGGAGCGCGGGTGTGGCGACCCATGGTGGGTGAGCCGGAACCAGTCCTTGATCCAGTCCGGCGGGGTGGCCGGAGCGGTCCCCCGGCCACCCGGGGTGCGGGATGACGGTGCTCCGCCGCGCATGGGGAAGGCGTCGCCGTGGAGGGAAGCGAACAGGTGATCGGCCTGGTGACGAAGGGGCTGCGAGTCCATCGACCGGATCCGCTCGTCGTCATAGGCCTGGGCCACCAGGGCGGTGATCTCCTCCCTGGAGAGGCCGTCGAGACGGGACGGCCGCTTCCCCTGCAGCAGGAAGAACTCGTTCAGCAGATCCTCGCGGTCCCGTTCCGCGAGGTCGGTCCAGGGCGAGTCCGTGCGAGCGGCGACGGTGGAGGACGCGGGGGGCGGGGGTTCGGCGGGCGTCCCGTCGGTGTCGGGCACGGTGGACGGTGTGCTGCGGTCGGGCGCCGTCGTGGGCACCGTGGGCGCGGTGCTGGTGGTGGTGTCGGGTGTGCCGGGGGTCTGCTCCGGCGCCGCCGGGGCAGTGGCCTGCGGTGTGGAGGTCAGGCCGACGGTGGTGGGGGCCGAGAGGTCGTCCGCCGTCTCGGCGGTGTCCTCGGACGCGCTGTCCGGTCGGCCGGTGGGACCGGTGTCGGGAGTGCCGGAAGCCGGGCGCCCACCGGGCCGGGTGGGCGAGGTCGCGGCGGTGGCGGAGGCGGCTGCCGGGAGGTCCGTTCCGGCCACCTCCCAGGTGGCCGGAGCGACGGTGCGCGGCGTGGCGGGGGCGAGCGGCGACGACAGCGCGGACGCGGAAGGAGGGATGCCGACGGCGGCGTCCCCCGCTGTGTCGTCGGTCGCGGTGAGCGTCGCGTGGTCGTCGTCGGTCGCGGTGGGTGTGGTGCCGTGCTCGTCCGTGCTGGAGGTGGTCGAGGGAGACTCGTTGTTGCCCGTGCGGGTGCTCGTGCTCCCGGGGCGGCTGCCGGTGGTGGGCGCCTCGGCGCGGGTGGGCGAACTCTCCGTACGTGCGCCGGACGTGGTGTCCGTCCGGGTTCCTGTCGGCCCCTCGGGGCGGGCGGCGGCAGGCGTCTCGGTACGGACGCCCGGAGCCGGGGCGCCCGGTGTGGAGCGGGATGGGTCCGCCGGGGCGCCCGGCGAGCTGGGCCGGGTGGTGTCCCCCGAGGTCGGCACGGTGTTCGACACGCCGTTGTATGCCACGCCACTCGGTACGGCGCCCTGATCCGTGTCGGCGGCGGTGTCGGTGTCGGCGTAGAGGGCCTCGTCGGGGGCGCGCAGGAGGTTGTCCCGTTCGTCGCGGGAGCCCGTCGTACCCGGAAGGCCGGACAGCGGGCCCCGGCCGGACGCGCTGCCAGAGCCGGTGTCGGAGGAACCTTCAGCTCCTCTGGCGCCGGTGCCGGTGCCGGGAGTACCGGCGGTTCCGGACCTGGTGCCGGTGCCCGTCGTGCCGTTCGTCGCGGATCCGGCGCCGGTGTCTGTCCGGCCCTGGCTCCGGACAGAACGAGACCCGTCGGACGGATGGTCGCGGCCGGAGCCCGTCGCGCCGCTACGGACCTGGCCACCGTCGCCCGTGACGCCGCCGACCGCACCCGAGCCGGTACGCACCAGGCGGTCGTCCGACCCGGTATGTCCAGGACTGTCGCCGGCCCCGGCGTCGGCGTCTGTGCCCGAGCCGTTTCGGTTGCCCCTGCCGGAACCGATGCCGTTGAACGTGGGCAGGCCGAAGCGCTCCCGCAGGGCGGCACCGAACTTCTCCACGCCCCGCGCCGCGCCGCCCTCGGCGGCCGACATGGTGCCCGCGGTCCACAACGTGGTCCAGTTCCAGACGAAGCCATGGCCGAACGCGCCCATGACAAGAACCTCGGCCACGGCCTCCGACAGACCCCCGACGACGAAGCCCTCGCCCGCGTCCACCGCGTGGCTCTCCGGCCCCCGGTTCGGCCTCCCGCCCCCGGTCGGCAGGGCGTTGACCGGCCCGAGGCCTCCCCCGGGCGGATCAAGGAACACCCTGTCGGCCCCGTTCCGGAACGGATTGGGCGTCAGGTTCCGCAGACCACCCGTAGCGGCACCGAAGAAGGTGCCCAGACCACCGGCGACGGCGCCGAACGCCGCGGACTGCCCTACGTCATTCCAGTCCACTCCGTCCGGGCGATTCCGCTGCGGCCCGAACGCCATCAGCGCCAGACGTGTGATCAGCGTCTGGAACGCCTCGTCGGCGGCGCCGGTCAGCACGCCCATGTACTGCTGCACCCGCGTCAGCATCATCGCCAGGTACGTCAGCAGCGTCACCCGGCTGCGTGCCGTCGCCTGGGGGATCTGGCTCGCGGCAGAACCACCCGTGAAGTACGAGATGAGCAGCAGAACCTTGATCTCGATGAGCAACCGCACCAGTTCGGCGAAGATGCTCCACTTGCTCTCGACGACGTTGACACCGATGCGTTGCCTGCCGTCCGCCACCGACTCCATCTGCCGTGCGAACTCCAGCAGATGGTTCTCCCCGCCGTCGTCGAAGAGCGGACGTATCGCCGCCAGGAACGACCGTCCGATTGACGGGGGCAGCGCACGCGCCGTCTGCTCGGAGGTGTCCCGCAGCATGTCCGAGAACTCCCGCAGCTGGCGTGCCATTTCCCGGTAGGGGGCCTGGCTCAGCGCCACGAGGTCCTCATTCGCCTGCGGGAACGGCTGACCGGCCACCACCAGCATGAACGTCCGCAATTCGGGCGGCAACTCAATGGCCATGGTTCACCAGTCAGGAATCGGACGGACAGGGACGGTCGGACAGCGACAGGGCGGTCAGCGCAGACGGTTGCGCTGCTGGTTGGTGCGGTCGTTGACGGCGTCGACGGAGTCCTCCAGCTGGTTGGTGATGGCTTGCGCCGTCACCGACACCCCACGCCTGATGCTTTCGACCGCACCATGGAGGTGGGTGCCGGTGCTGATGGCGGTCTCGGTCTCCTGCCGTTCCATAGGCCGCATCTGCTTGGCCAGCTCGTCGTCCACCCCCGGCCACGCACGCGTGGGAGCGATTCCCGCCTGGAATGCCTCGACGATGGCCCGCGCGTACTCGGCATAGCCATCGAGGTTGCCGGCCGCGTACCGCAGCCGTCCCGTGCTCGCCGAAAACACCTCGTCGGGCATGCTAGTTCTCCTCGTCCTCGTTGATCTCGTCCCGCAGCCTGCGCTGCGAGTGACGGATGTCGTCGTCGGGCTCCTCCAGGACGCCCGGGCCGAAGAGCTTGGCCCAGTCCACGGTCAGTCCGGGCATCTCGGGTATGGCGGGCAGGGCGGCCCGGGTGAGAGGGTCGAGGACGCTCATCACCTGGCGCGCCATGATCATCCTGGCGCGTTCCACGGCCTCGAGGACGCTGGCCGCCAGTTCCGCGGCCGACATGCCCCGGTACAGACCGCCGAGGAAGCGCATCGCGACCAGGGACCCCTGAGCGTCGACGGTGACCTCGACCGACCGGTCGGCCGACTGCACGGTGCAGGAGGAGTCCGCGAGTTCCTCCTCGGCCCGCGCGACGGCGGCCTCTGTCTCCTTCAACTGCTCCATCGCTTCGGCAAGTTGCCTCTGCAGGGCATCCATTTCCTCTCACCTGCCTTTCCTGCCGTTTCCGTTGCTTTTCCTACCGTTGCTCTTCCTGCCGTCGTCTGCCCGGCGGCGGGTCGCGCGGGGAGGTCGGTCATCGTCCGATGACGGCTGGTGCGCCGCCCTCGTCGGTGCCCCAGACGTCCTCGTCCTGGGGCTTCCAGTTCTCGCGGGTCCCGACGCTCTCGGTGCGACGGTAGGCGCCCGTGCCCGGAACGTGTGTGCCGGAGCTGGTGGCGGTACGTCCACGGGTGACGACGACGTCCTCGTCGTCGAGGGCGGGGGTACGGCCGCCGGTGCGCCTGGGGGTGATGCCGGCGGTGCCCTGGGCGCCCGCGTAGACCTCGCGGCGGCGCTCTGAGCCGCCGTCCTTGCCGCCGGCGCCTCCCGCGCCGGGTGCCGTCGTGCCCGGCGGCATCATGCCGGGCGGCATCATGCCCGAGGACGCCACGGCGTCCGCCCCGCCCGGGTTGAGAGGGCTGCCGCCGCCCGCGCTGGCCGCCGCGGGCTGCGCGGGCGAGCCGATACCCCGTCCGGCGACGCTGTCGTGGTCCCGGTCCTCGTCGAAGTAGGCGCTCTCCTCCGAACCGCCGGGCCCCAGGCCGCCCACCGTGGTCAGCCCGTCGTTGAGCGGGATGCTGCCACCGCCACCGGACGAGCCGGAGGCGAGGTCGCTGCTGTCGAACGTGGGCACCTCAAGGTCGAGGTCGTCCGGGAGGTTCAGGCCACCACTGCCGCTGCCGCTGCCGGTGTTGGGCAGGACGGAGCCGTTGAGGTCGGTGGTCTCGGTGGTGCCGTCCGGCCTGGTCGTGGTGAGAGTGCCTTTGTCCGGGTCGAGGGTCGTGACGGTGCCGTCGGGGCGCTCGGTGACGAGATTGCCGGTGGCCGGGTCAAGCGTCACGGTGGTGCCGTCGGGGTGGGTGGTGATGAGCGCGCCGGTGTCCGGGTTGAGGCTGACGCTCCCGCCGTGCGGTGTCTCCAGCGATCCGTTGTTGAGGTCGGTGGTGGTAGTGCCGCCGTCCGGGTCGGTGGTGGTGGCGAGGCCGGAGTCGGGGTCGACCTCGACGGCGGTGCCGTCGGGGAACGTGGTGGTCAGGGTTCCGTCCGGCGCCAGCGCGGTCAGTGTGCCGGTGTCCGGGTCGAGCACACTGACAGAGCCGTCCTGGTGTGTCGTGGTGATCGATCCATCCGGGTTGGCGACCGTGACACTACCGTCGGGGTTGAACAGGGGGCCGTCGTCCAGGTCTGTGGTGGCGGTGGAGCCGTCGGGCCTGGTTGTGACAGCGGTGCCCTGACGGGGGTTGAGGGCGACGGAACTGCCGTTTGCGTATCTCGTGGTCAGCGTGCCGTCCGGGTTGAGCTGGGTCACCGGCGGGGCCGGCAGCCCTCCACCGCTGCTGCCGGGCGTGGGCAGCAGCGGAACCCCAGGGTTGAGGGGGAAGTCGCCGATGACACCGCCGGGCGTGCCGCCGCCACCGGGCAGGTCGCCGCCGGTGCCCCCGGGCACCTCGCCGCCGCCGAGCAGACCACCGGGGTCCGGGAGGTCGCCCAGTCCGATGTCCGGGTTGAGGGGAACGCTGCCTCCGGTGCCGCCGCTCCCGCCGACCCCGGCGTCTGTCGCGGTTCCGCCCCCGCCGCCGAGCAGGCTGTCGGTGTCGGGGAGGTTGCCGAGCCCGGCATCCGGGTTCAGCGGAACGTCAACTCCGATTCCCGCGTCCGATGAGCTGCCACCCCCGCCGCCGAGCAGATCGTCCATACCGGGGAGGTCGCCCAGCTCCCGGTCCGGGTTCAGCAGGCCGCCGCCTCCGGCACCGTCGTCGGCGAACAGCCCGTCGAGGCCGTTGAAGTCGAGGCCGTCGACGGTGAACAGGTCGTTGATGTCGGGGAGGTTGTTGCCGTCCGCCCCGCTGTTGATCTGGCTGGGCGTCTCCGTGGCCACCTTGTGCACCTCGTCGCCCGCGGTTTCCCTGGCCTGCCGCCAGTTGTTGCTGAGGTGGCTCGTGACCTGCTCGGCGATCACGCCGATCGTGGCGTCGATGTGCTGGTTCCACTTGGCGATGCCCGCCTCGGCGACGCGCACCCAGGTGGACGGGTAGGCAAGGGGACCCCAGTCGTGGTCCTGACGGAAGGCCTCGGTGGTGTGGTAAGAGCTGCTGAACATCTCCGCACGAGGCGCTTGGGGAATGTCGGAATCGTCGTCTGTGCGCACCTGCAGATGGTTGTTCTCGACGATCCACAGGATGAGATCCCTGATCTCGTCCGCGACCCACCGGTAGGGATCGTGCCGCCCGTCGGCCGCCCAGTGGTCCCAGGCGGCACGCAGGGACGCCGCCCCGTGCCGCAGGGCTTCCTGGGCCCAGGCCAGTGAGTCGGCGATCTGGGTGCGGGGGGCGTGGCCGTTCAGGAAGGTGCGCCCGGAGGCGAAGTCACGGCCGCCCAACTGCTCGACATAACCGTCGTAGTTCTGGCGGATGATGTGTATCAGGTCCCAGAAGGCGCCCGCCGCCTGCCCCCGCCAGGGAGACTCCTCCTCTCCGAAGGAGCGCTCCCACTCCATCAACACGTCCGACCGGCCCTGGAAAAAGAGTGCGGCGCGGTCGAAAGCCATGCCGGTGCGCTGGAACGAATCGAGACTGACGTGGGCCGTGTCCGGGACGGAGAGTCCGGAGAACGTGGTGTGACGCGTGCTGTAGTAGGGCGGCTGGAGCAGGGCGTCCAGGGCGACGGTGGGGCCGGTGATGTAGGCGGCGAGCTGTCCCCGGTTCCACTGAGAACTGGCCTCCGCGGCGGCTCTGTCCTCCGACAGGGTGGCGCCTCCGCCAAGCAGGGGCTGGCCCGGCGGAGTGCCGATGAACCGGATGTTGACGCCCCGCATCCGGACTCCGAGCCCCGCGCCGTTGCCGCTGCGGGTCTCGTAGAACGGCACGACGTAGTCGAAGCCGTGGGTCTGCCAACCCCAACTGGTGCGCCCGACAGGCTGCATCGGCCAGTGGTCGATGCCCACGATGTCGAAGAGAGGGATGCCGTGCTGGCTCGTGAGGTCTTCGAACACGCCTGAGCGGTCGGGCATGGGATAGCCGGTGAGCAGGGTGATGGCTCTGCCCCAGGAGTCGTTGGCGGCTGCCGCACCGCCTCCGGCCTCGGGTGCGTTCTCTGACATGGCGTTCTCTCAGACAGGGTGAAGTGGGGGAGACACGTTCGGCCGATGCGGCCGGCAGGCCCGGATGCGTACGCGGGAGTGCCGGACTAGTCGGAGTCCTCGTTGTCGTCAGAAGAGTTCTCGTCGTCCGACGAGCCGGGGTCGTCGAACAGTTCGGTGATGCCGGGGGCATCCGAACCGCTATCTCCTGAGCCTCCCCCGAGAGCGTCCTCGACCTCGTCCAGATGCTCCAGGAAGTCCTTGGCGGAGATCGTCTGGAGGTTGGCCTCCTGGTGGGTGAGGAACTCGGTGATGATCTCGCCCAGGGCCTCGGAGATCGCCGGGAAGAGTTTCCGCTGGTCCTGCTGGAGGAGGTCGTCGATGTTCTGTGCCTCGTCCCGCACCCGCTCCAGCAGGGCCCCGCCGTTCACCGAACCGGAGGTCATCTGCCCGATGACCATCAGAGGGTCCTGCTGCCGGGCACCGTCGTCCGCCTCCTCGCCGCTCAGCAGGCCGACGAGGGACGGAGCCCAGTCACCACTCCTGATGCGGTCCAGTTCGCGGATGAACTCGGCGACATCGTTTTCCCGGAACGAACGCATGCCATTGGCGTCGAAACTGATGATGGCCATGGGTGTCGCGGTCCTTTCGAACGGCGGTCAGCTCAGCGCAGTCCGTCCCACATGCCCGTGCCGCGCCGGTCCACCGCCTGCCAGCCGTCCCGAAGATCCAGCAGCAGTCCGGTGTGGCCCTCGAAGATCTGCTTCATCTCGATGACGTGATTGTTCCAGGTCGCCTGGACGGCGTCGTACGCCTCGCGGGCCGCGCCCTGCCACATGGTGTAGGTGGCTATCTCGGACTGGAGGTTCGTGATGATGTCCTCGATGTTGCGGCTGACCCGCTGCATCTCCTCAGCGGTGACTTGCGTTCCGTTGGGGTCCATGTAGATGTCGGCATCGAACATGCCACCACCAGTGGGCGTCGTCATCGGTCAGACACTCCTTTGTGAAACGGGATTCGGTGTTACGGCGTTGGGAGCTCAGGGGAGCCGCTCTCACCGGCCGAGCATGGCGTTCCTGGCCGCTGCCGCGGCCACCTGCTCGGCCGCCTCGGCGGACTGATTGCTCATCATCCTGGCGTTGGTCCCGAAGGTGTCGATGATGTGGTCGAGGTCGTTCAGGATCGCGTTGGCGTGCCCGAGCCAGTCCTGGAGGAGGCGGCCGTACGCCGAACCGTCGAGACCCCCGAACTGGGTCTGCAGGTTTCCGCGCTGACCGTCGATGTTGTCGAGGTTGGTCAGGATGGCGTTCCTGGCCTCTGACAGGGTGTTGAGCGCCCTCTGGCTCTCGTCGCCATCGCCGGAGATGAGCCCTGCGGGTGTGGTCATGTCTGTCTCCTTCGGAACACTCGAGCAGCCGAACAGGCTGTGACAACGGACCGGAGTGCCGTGGGCAGGTCAGGCACCACCTGGTTTCCCACTGCTGGTTTCCCACTGCTGGTTTCCCACTGCGCACACTGACGTCCACACTGACATTACACGCAGATCGTATGATTCTGGTACAGTGCGGGTGAATTCCTAAGACGCCGGGGACAGACCGCCGTTCGCGGCCCCGGCTCTCAAGTCCTCCCTCCGCACGCGGCCGTTGTGGTCCTGACCTGCGCACTCCCCGTGGCGGCTGCCTGGCTCAGGTCCGGCCCGGTGGGCAGCATCGCGAGCAGTGGGGAAGGGAGTTGGACGGCGTCCTGAGCGCCGTATCCGAGCGCCTTCAGCGCGGTCTCATCGGTGACCCGGTACTTTACACCGCTCTCCGTGACGAGGTACGTCGTGTCACCCAACGTACGTCCGGCGGCGCCCAGCACCCGGACGAGCGCGCCGTGCCGGGGCGGCACGACGATCCCCTGGACGGCATAGCAGGCGGGGGTGGTGGACTGCTCGGTGTGCTGGGCGAGCGGAGCGAGGGCCGCGGTGGGCACCAGGGCGCCCGAGACCTTGGTGCCGTCGGAGTCACCGGGCTCGGTGACGCTGCACAGGGCGTCGGCGGCGAGGTCGGTGAGCCGGGGCGGGGCCTCGGGGAGGGCGGCTGAAGAGCCGATGCCGCCGGCTGCGAGATGGGACCCGAGGACGTCGGAGGTGAGGGTGCGGGGTCGGGGAGCCTCACCGTCGTAGGCGTCGGTTCGGGTCCTGGGGTCGCCGAGGAGAAGGGCGGCGGCGGTCTCGGTCAGCGGGCGCAGACCGTCGTCGGCCAGGACGTGCCAGACCGGGTCGCCGCCGGGGACCTGGACCTTGAAGAGCTGGCCGACCCGGGTGTCCTGGCCGCCGAGCGCGGGACCCGCGTCGCCCCGGTGGGGGACGGCGGGGGGCGTGAGATCGGGGCCGGCGGGCAGGGAGTCGAGGAAGGCGGCGGTGACCGGCCGGGGGGTGGCGGAGCCGTAGCCGAGGGAGGCCACGGCCCCGTGGTCCTCGTCGAGGCGGAGCCTGCTGCCGCGCCACATGAGGTGCAGGGTGTCGTCGGGGCCCTTCAGAAGGGCGGCCTCACCGGCGTTGAGCGGGCGGTCGGCGCCGCGGTCGCCGCCCACCGTCAGTACGGTCCCGAACCTGGCGGCGTTCGGCCCGCCGCCGTCCTCGGCCTGGGCTGGGGCGGTGGAGCACACCCGCCAGGCGCGCTGCTCCAGCCGGTCCCGGCCCGGCACGCTGTCGGGCGCCCCCTCGATGCCGACAGGGGTGCCCACGGGGGTGTCGGCCAGGGAGCGGGTGCCGACGCTGGCGACGGTGAGGTCCTCGCCGAGGAGCAGGCGGGCGGAGGCGTAGTTGCGGACAGGACGGAGGCGGCCGTCGAGGTAGAGGTAGCGAGCGCCGGTGTCCTTGTTGACGACGAGCGCGGTGCCGCTGCGCCAGGTGTTGTTGCCGCCGGGTGACAGCAGCCCGTAGACGAAGGCGCCCGCGCACAGGAGCAGGGCGATCACGATACCGAACACCATGCCGCGGCTGGTGCGGGCGAGCGGGCTTTCGGGGGCGTCCGGCTCGGCGCTGAGCATGCCGGAGTTGAGGCGGCCCATGACGAACATGTGAGCCTGGACCTGGTCTCGTTTGGACTGCACGGTGCTTCTCCGTTCCTCGGTCAGCCGTTGATGCCGCGCAGCCGGGCGAGGACGCCGAGGACCCACAGCAGCAGCGGGAGCAGGCTCACGGCGAGCAGGCTGTGCAGGATCTCGGCGGCGCGGCCCCAGTGCGGGACGAGCCGACGGCCCGGCAGGAACCACGAGGCGACGGCGAGCACCGCGGCGGTGGCGATGGCCCCGGCGGCCAGCAGCAGACGGTCGGCCGGTGAGGCGGTCGCGGCTGTGGACAGGGCCAGCAGGGTGAGTCCGGCGGCGCCGGGCAGGACCATGGCCAGGCGCTGCCAGACGTTGCCGATGCGGCGGCTGTGCAGCAGCAGAAGCAGCGACAGGACGGTGACGGTGACGCGGTCGGGCAGGGCATCGCTGGTGACCGCGGTGGCGAAGCAGCCGGTGAGCACGGCCGCGATGGCGCCGTAGAGGGCGGTCATCCATGTGCTGGCCGTCTCGGTGCGGGCGGTGACCAACTGGCTGGGGTACGGCTCGATGTCCTCCTGGAGTTGTTGCGGTGTGGAGGGCAGGAAGGGCATGCGCATCCCGGCCAGTTTGAAGGCCAGGGACGGCACGAAGGGGCTGGCGATGGCGCCGATGGCGGCGACGAGCAGAGTGCCCTCCGTGAGATCCAGTCCGGCGAAGGCCATCAGTGCGCCGGTGCCGGCACCGGCCAGGGCGGCGAGGATCAGAGCGCTGAACAGCGGGGTGTGCAGTCCGACGAGGGCGAGTGCCAGGGCCGCCGAGCCCGCGCCTGCCGCGCCCGCCGCGAGCAGGGCCGCGCCCAGCGCCTGGTCGCCCTGGTCGGCGGAGACGCCCGTGACCAGGGCCCCGGCCAGCGCGAGACAGGGCGGCGCGAAGCTCCCGAGGAGCGCGCCGGAGGCCGCGTCGCCGACCGCGCGGCCCGCGGTGGCCGCGGCGGCCAGCAGCAGTACGGCGGTGACGCCGAGCATGGTGACCCTGGTGCCATCGGCGAGCCCGGGGGTGGCGAGGATGAGCAGGCCGGTGGCGAGCGCGAGGCCGGTGAGGCCGCGCAGCAGGATGCGGCTGCTGCGCGGGCCCCACGTGTGCAGCCGGTCGCGCATGGTGTCGGCGATGCCGTCGACCAGGTCGTCCAGGCGCACTTGGGGTAGTTGGTCGCTGCGGGGTCGCAGATAGAGCACCTCGCCGTCGTTGATCCCCGACGACGCGAGGGTGCCCTCGCCCTCCAACGGGCGGCCACCGAGCGTCTGGAGGACCCAGCCGGCGTGTTCCAGACCTTCTTCCTCGGTTTCGGCACCAGTGTGGCGCAGCACTGCGGGCAGCAGGTCGGCCACGGATACGTCGGAGGGTACCGCGAGGTCGAGCGAGTGGCGGGGCGTGCGGACGGTGAGACGGCACAGTCCCGCGGTGGATATCTCGGGCATATGGACAGGCGCCTTCTTCGGGGCAGCGGCCGGACCGGCTTTGGAGTGCGGTGGTTTCGGAGGCAGACTACTCGGGTTGACACCTGATGGCGGCACGGATGGAAGTCCTTTCCGCTGCCGGCGATCCACACCAGTGTCTATCAGTGTTTATCAGTGTGCCTGACGCTGATCCCGTCCGGTGGGACCGGAGCTGCTCCGTCCACCGGCCTGCGTGTCGGTGCGTACGCGTCAGAAGACTTCGGTCTTCCTTAAGGAGGCTTTCACTTGAGTGTGATTCTCTTCAGGCGCCCGGCCCGGCGCCGGGGCCCCGAGATGCCGGACGGCGAACTGAGCCTCCAGGAGCCGCCCGCACTACCGGAGGTGGTCCCGGACACCTCGGCCGTGTGGACGTATCTGCCGATGGCGATGATGTCCGGTTCCATGATGTTCATGTTCCTGCGTCCCGGGCAGGGCAACCACGCCTTCAGCTACCTGGCGTTGGGCATGATGCTGCTGGGTGCGCTCATGATGCTGGTGGGGCAGTGGGCGCGGCGCAGTGGTGAGCGCAAGCAGCGGCTGCACGGTGAACGCCGCGACTATCTGCGGTATCTGACCCAGGTGCGTGGGCAGGTCCGTGGCGCCGTGGCTCAGCAGCAACGGGCGCTGGCGTGGCGTCATCCGGAGCCGGCGACCCTGCGCGGCCTGGTGCGTACCACCCGGCTGTGGGAACGGCGGCCGGGCGACGAGGACTTCGGCGAGGTCCGGGTCGCGGTGGGCGACCAGCAGCTCGCGTTGCAGATGACATCGTCGGCCACCATGCCGGTGGAGGACCTGGAGCCGCTCAGCGCGCATGCTCTGCGGCGCTTCGTACGGGCGTATTCCACGGTGCCGGATCAGCCGATCGCGCTGTATCTGCGGTCGTGGTCGAAGGTGCTGCTGCGTGGTGACGAGGAGGCTGGCCGTGATCTGGTGCGGGCGGCGCTGGCGCAGCTGGCGGTGTTCCACGCCCCGGACGAGCTGTGGATCGCGCTGTGCGTGGCGGAGGAGCGGCGCGGCGAGTGGGAGTGGGCCAAGTGGCTTCCGCACCATCTGCACCCGCATGAGCAGGACGGCGCGGGCGAGGCGCGGATGGCGGCGTCCTCGGTGGATGAGCTGGACGATCTGCTGGGCGCCGAGGTCTTCGAGCGTCCAGCGTTCGATCCGGAGGCGGTGCCGGGCCGGGACGAGCCGCTGACCGTCGTTGTGGTGGACGGGGTGCGGCTGTCGGCGGAACACCGGTTCAACGGGGCGGGGTTCCGCAATGTCGTCGTCGTGGACGTCTCCGGCGAGTTGGTGTGGCGCCCGGGGCGGACCACGCTGCGGCTGGATGTGCGGCGGGACCGGGTCGCTCTGGTGCGCACCGACAAGTCCCGCAAGGAGCAGTCGGCGGAGCTGGGACGGCCGGACGCGCTCGGTCCGGAGATGGCTGAGGCGCTGGCACGGCTGGTGGCGCCGTACCGGATGAGTGTGGGGTCGGACACCTCCGAACCGCTCACCACCGACACCGAGCTGACGACGCTGCTGTCGATCCCCGATCTGCACCGGCACGATCCCGCGGTCCTGTGGCGGCGAGCGACGGGTTCCTCGCGGCTGCGGGTGCCGGTGGCGGTCGGGGTGGACGGCCAGCCGGTGGAACTGGACATCAAGGAGGCCGCCCAGGGCGGGATGGGCCCGCACGGCATGCTCATCGGCGCGACCGGTTCGGGTAAGAGCGAACTGCTGCGCACCCTGGTGCTGGCGCTCGCGCTGACGAACTCCTCGGAAACCCTGAACTTCGTCCTGGTGGACTTCAAGGGCGGCGCGACCTTCCTCGGCCTGGACTCGCTGCCACACACCTCGGCGGTCATCACCAACCTCGCCGACGAGGTGGCCCTGGTGGCCCGGATGAAGGACGCCCTCCAGGGTGAGCTGATACGCCGCCAGGAGCTGCTGCGGGCCGCCGGCAACTACAGCTCGGCGCTGGAGTACGAGAAGGCACGCGCCCAGGGCGCGGAGCTCGCTCCGCTGCCGAGCCTGTTCGTCGTGGTGGACGAGTTCAGCGAACTGCTGGCGGCGCACCGCGACTTCATGGAGCTGTTCGTGATGATCGGTCGCCTGGGACGGTCGCTCGGCATACATCTGCTGCTGGCCTCGCAGCGGCTGGACGAGGGGCGGATGCACCAGCTGGAGAGCCATCTGTCGTACCGGATCGGCCTGCGGACGTTCTCCGCCATGGAGAGCCGGGGCGTGCTGGGCGTGCCCGACGCCTACGAGCTTCCGTCGCAGCCGGGTGCCGGGTTCCTCAAGCACGGTACGGACATGCTGATCCGGTTCCGGGCGGCGTATGTGTCCGGGCCCTACCGGCGGCGGCTGGCGGCGGCCGTGCGGGCCCGGGTGGCCCATCAGATCGTGCCGTGGACGTCGGCCTGGGTGGTGCCCCGGGAGCCGGTGGCGGCCCCGGAGCCGGATGTTCCGGAGGGCGACGACGAGAACGCCGAGTCCTTGCTCGCCATCGCCGTGGAGCGGCTGCGGGACGCCGGGCCGCCCGCACACCAGGTGTGGCTGCCGCCGCTGAACGAACCGCCGACGCTGGACCGGCTGCTGCCCGGCCTGGCCGCGGACGCGGAGTACGGGCTGCGCGCCGCCCACTGGCCGGGCACGGGACGGCTCAGAGTGCCGGTCGGCATCGTGGACAAGCCGTTCGAGCAGCGGCGCGACCTGCTGACGGTGGACCTTTCGGGGGCGGGCGGTCATGTGGCGATCGCGGGTGGCTCACAGAGCGGCAAGTCGACGCTGGTACGGACGCTCATGTCGGCGCTGGCGCTCACCCACACCCCGGCCGAGGTGCAGTTCTACTGTCTGGACCTGGGCGGTGGCACGCTGGCGCAGCTCGCCGGGCTGCCGCATGTCGGCGGGGTCGCGGCGCGGCTGCACGCCGACCGCGTCAAGCGGACGGCCGCGGAGGTCACGGCGGTGCTCAACCACCGGGAGCAGCTCTTCGCCGACCACGCCATCGACTCGATGACGACCTACCGCAAACGCCGTGCGCAGGGCGACTTCCCCGAGGAGCGGCACGGGGACGTGTTCCTCGTGGTGGACGGCTGGCAGACGGTCCGGCAGGACTTCGACCATCTGCTGCCGGTGGTGAACCGCATCGCCACCTCGGGCCTGAACTATGGCGTCCATCTGATCGTGACGACGACGCGGTGGGTGGAGCTGTCGGCGCAGGTGCGCGACCAGGCGGCGACGAAACTGGAGCTGCGCCTCGGCGACGGCATCGACTCGCTGGTGGACACCCGCAAGGCCAGGGAGGTGCCCAACATCAGCGGGCGGGGCCTCACCTTCGGTGACAAGATGCACTTCCTGAGCGCGCTGCCGCGTATCGACGGGCGAGAGAGCGCGGAGGAACTGGCGGACGGCCTCAGTGACCTCATCGCCCGGGTATCGGAGGCGTGGCAGGGGCCGAGTGCGCCGCCGGTGCGGACGTTGCCGTCCAGGCTGCCCGTGCGGGCTCTGCCCGGGCCGGAGCGGCAGGGCCCGGCACTCAGGGTGGCCATCGGCCTGGACGAGGAGCAGCTGGCGCCGGTGTGGCACGACTTCAGCCGTACGCCGCACCTGATGGCGGTCGGTGACACCGAGAGCGGCAAGACCAACCTCCTTAAGCTGTTCGTGCGGGCGATCGTCGAGCGCTACTCGCCGCAGGAGGCGAGGATTCTCACTGTGGACTTCCGGCGGAGCCTCGCGGAGGCGGTGCCGGAGGAGTACCGGCTGGGTACGGCGGTGTCGACGCAGGTCCTCCAGGAGCTGGTGGCCGGGGCGGCGGACGCCCTCAAGCAGCGGCTGCCGGGGGCGGACATCACCCCGGCGCGCATGCAGCTGGCGGACTGGTGGACCGGCCCGCGGCTGTTCGTGCTCGTCGACGACTACGAGCTGCTCGGCGGCGGCACCATGGGTGTGCATCCGCTGGCGCCGTTCTTCGAGTACCTGCCGCTGGGACACGAGGTGGGGCTGAACCTGGTGGTCGTCCGCTCGGCGACGGGTGCCTCACGGGCCGTGTCGGACGCCCTGATGCGGCGGCTTGACGAGGCGAACGCGCCGGGTCTGCTGCTGTCGTGCCCGCCGACGGAGGGCTATGTGTTCGGCAACTTCAAGCCGAAGAACCTGCCGGCGGGCCGTGGGCACTACTTCGTGCGCCGCAAGCCGGTGATGATCCAGACGGCGGTGCTGGAGGAGGAGGGGCAGGAGTAGGAGAAGCGCGGGGCGGCCCGGCCGGGGAGCGGCTGGGCCGCCGTCATACGCGTTCCTGGCCGGAGAAGACTCTGACGGCCCAGGTGATCGCCAGAACGCCCGACGCCGTAGCCCAGGCGAGTCCCACCAGGACACCTGGATTGTCGAAGTCGCCGATGAAGACTTGCCTGGACGCCGTCATGACATGAGCGGCCGGGTTGAACTGCGACAGCTTGAAGAGCCATTCGGGAGCGAGTTCCTCGGTGATGGGAAGAAAGGTTCCCGACAGCAGCAGGAGAGGCATCAGCGACACGTTCACCACAACGGGAACGGTCTCCTCATTGTTGATCCACAGCGCCAGGGCGTAGGAACACGAGGACAGCACGACGGCAAGCGCGGCCGTGAACGCCAGCGCGGCCAGGACGCCGAGAACGGGAGCCTTCAGCCCGAAGGAGAAGTGGCACAACACAAGAATGAGGATCGACTGTACGAGCGTGTAGGCCGTCACGCACGCCACCTTGCCCAGCAACAGGGCGGCCGGTTTCAGGGACGTGACCCGGAATCTCTCCAGGACGCCACTGCGGCTTTCCACCAGCAGGTTCAAGCCGACGGTCGATGTCCCGACCAGCACCATCTGAAGCATCAGAGCGGGGGCGAATATCTGCCACATCGTACCCGGCGGGAACCCGGGAGTGTAGGCGACGTATTTCTTCAGCAATGGGCCAAAGAAATACATGAAAAGCAGTGGTTGCAGCAGGCCCAGGGCCATCCAGGTCGGCTGTCTCACCCGGTGGCTGATTTCCCGGCTGAACACGAGATATGTTTGGTGCAGCAGCATTTGATCGTCTCTCAGCAGCTCATTTTCCGGCATCGCGGTTGCCGGATATGGGTTTCCCGGTCACATGCGAGAACACCTCGTCTAGGGTCGGCCGTTGGATGTGCAGCGACGTCGTCGTCACCTCGGCCTCGTTCAGCGCGTGGACAATGTCCGGCAGGGCGTTGTCGCTGGAGACCTTCGCGCGCACAGAACCGTCCCTCTCCTTCGAGACGTTCGCCACGCCCGGTGCCGAACTCAGCGCGACCACCGCGTCATCGAGGAGTTCCGGAGGCACCCGGAGCGTCAGGGTGTCCTCGGTCACCTGGGACTTCAGGGTGTCCGGAGCGCCGTCGGCGACGATCTGCCCGCCGTCCATGATGAGGAGACGGTCCGCCAGGGCGTCGGCCTCGTCGAGGTAGTGCGTGGTGAGGAGCACCGTGATCCCGTCCTCGCGGTGCAGCCTGCGGATGTATTCCCACACATTCGCGCGGCTCTGGGGATCGAGTCCGGTCGTCGGCTCGTCCAGGAACAGAATCGACGGTGAGTGCACGAGGCTGAGCGCTATTTCGACTCTCCGCCGCTCTCCGCCGGAGAGGTTCTTCGTCAGTCGGCGCATGAGATGGTCGAATCCGAACGCCTGCGCAAGTTCCTCCGCCCGCTGTTGAGCGGCCTTCTTGCGCAGACCGTGCAGCCGTCCCTGGATAAGCATTTCCTCGGCCACACTGCTGCCCGGCGACAGACCGTTGCCCTGTGCGACGTAACCGATGTGACGACGGATCTCCTTGGTCTGGCTCAGCAGGTCGAACCCGGCGATCTGCGCCATTCCCGCAGTAGGGCGCAGAAGCGTCGTCAGCATCCGCATCGAGGTCGTCTTGCCGGCACCGTTGGGACCCAGGAACCCGACACATTCCCCTTCTTTTATGGAAATGTCAAGCCTCTTGACGGCGCCCACTTCCTCGCTCCGGGATCCCTTGCGCCGATAGGTCTTCGCCAGTCCACGCGTGACGATGGCGCTCATGTGACTTTGTCCTTTTGCTGGGGGTGCGGCGACCGGGGTCACCAGGTCACGGGCAGGGAGTCCAACGCATAGACCGCCGCGTACGACCGGAGAGCAAGCTGGTCTTCCGTGACGGCGGGCCGTATGCCCGGAAGCCTGCGGAACAGCAGGGGAAGTGCAGTGCGCAGTTCGGCCCGGGCCAGCGGCGCGCCCAGGCAGTAGTGGATGCCGTGCCCGAATGCCAGATGCGGGTTCTTCTCCCGGTGAGGATCGAACACGTCGGGCTCGGTGAACCGGTCGTCCCGATTTCCGGACGGGAGAAAACAGGCCAGCCGCTCACCGCGCCTGACGCGCTGCCCGCCCAGCACGCAGTCCTCGCGAGCCACACGCGGCACCCCGGTCTGTACCACGGTCAGATAGCGGAGGAGTTCCTCCACGACCGTGGGCGCCTGCTGTGGATCCAGCAGCATCTCGGCCCCGTCGGGGTGCCGCATCAGCAGCAGACTGCCGAACGACAGCATGTGCGCGGTCGTTTCGAAGCCGCCGAGCAGCAGAAGATCCGCGATCCCTACCAACTCGGTGTCGTCGATCTGCCCCGCATGCTCCCTTATCAGGTCGCCGATCAGTCCGTCGCCCGGATGCGAACGGTTGCGGTCGACCAGCTCGCGCATGTAAGCCAGTGAGTCCTCTAGAGCCTTTCCGCGGGCCCGTTCGCTCTCTCTTCCGTCGAACCG
The DNA here is from genome assembly GCF_042672405.1 of Streptomyces sp. NPDC127197. NCBI lineage: Bacteria > Bacillati > Actinomycetota > Actinomycetes > Kitasatosporales > Streptomycetaceae > Streptomyces > Streptomyces sp. NPDC127197. The sequence continues at coordinate 50,964 of NZ_JBHXVG010000036.1, forward strand.
TTTCCGAGCACGTTCCTGGAACTCCGCCCGGTCCTCGTACGGCACGCCGAGAAGCTCGCATATGACTTGGGACGGAATGGGCAGGGAGAAGTCGTCGACCAGATCTGCCTCATGACCGCGTCGGATCATTCGATCGATGGAGCCCGTGACGAGTCTCTCGATCGTAGCGAACAGACCATTCAAGCCGTATGCGCAGGGGGATGCGTGCAGAATTGCCGAAACGTTTCTCTTTCGAGTTCGAATCAGGGCATCTGTCGACGCGTCAGAGGCTCTAGCTTCGCTCTAGGGTGGCTGTCCAGATGAGGAAACAAAGGTTTGTGTTTTCTCTCAGGTGAATGATTGCGCCGGGCAGAGCCTCCGCTGTTCACCGAACGCGGAATTCGGTTGCATCCCCGTTCGGGGCGGATGTGCGCAGGGATTGCGCGCGAAAAGCCGTACTGGTCAGCTTGTTGACTCGCGTCGGGACTCTGGAGGTGATGCGCGTGTTGAGAAGGATTTCTACTGGTTGCCCGATCTGTCGGCAAGTCCCTCATCCTCCGTCCTCCTCCCCCCGCCGTCGGCGCGCGTGCACCGCCAGGGTCGACCAGGCCACCACGCCCGCGGTGGCCGCCCCGACGCCGGCCATCAGCGTGCCTCGGCGCACCGCCGCCTCGGTGGGCTCGGTGTAGGAGAGCCGGACGGGCCGGGGTGTGGGCTCCGGGACCGCTTCCGGGCCGGACACGGAGCTGCTGAGCGCGGCGTAGAGGTCCAGTCTGGGCACCGTGGCGGGGTAGGCGCTCCTGGTGAGCCGGTCGGCGGCAGCGGCAGCGGAAAGGTCCGGGTACAGGTCGCGCACCAAGGCCGCCGCACCCGCCACAAAGGCGGCGGCGAGCGCCGAACCGCTGCTGATGAAGTGGCCCTTGCCGCGTGGGCCCACGCCGATCACCCCCGCCCCGGGCGCGGACAGATCAGCGTCTTCGGGCAGCGCCGTACCGTCCGCGAGAGAGCCGTCCGGCGCCGTGCCCAGCACGGACAGTACGCCGTGCTGTGCGGCGGGCCAGTAGTCCCGGGGCGGAGCCGGTTCCTCCCCCGACTCGATCTGGGGCGCCGCGGAAGCCACGACCAGAGCGTCCTTGTCGGCGGCGTGCTCCACGGCACGGGTCAGGGCGGATGACTTCGTGGGGAGCGCCGGACCCACCAGGATGACCCGGGCACCGGCGTCGGCGGCGTCCCGGATGCCCGCGGCGAGTGAGGACGCTGTCGCCCTTCCGCGCTGGTCGGTTCCGCGTACGGCGAAGACGTGCGCCTCGGGCGCCACCCCGCTGAACTCCGTACCGGAGACGGGGGCCGCCGCGACCAGCCCGGCGAGGAAGGAGCCGTGCCCGACGCAGTCACCGTCGCCGCTGACCCGGGTGACACGGCCCTCCAGCCGGGCTGTTCCGGTGGCGACGCCGGTGTCCACGACGGCGACCTCGACCCCGCCGCCCCGGCTGAACCGCCAGGCCTGTTCGAGGTCGAGGGAGCGCTGGTAACCGGGTTCGGCCCGCACCGTGCGGGACGAGCCTCCGGTGCAGGGGGCGTCGTCGTCGAGGACGGCGGGCATCACCGGCAGCTTCACCTCGGTCGCCCGCGCGGCGGTGCCCCCGGCCGCGGACGCTGTCTGGGGCACCAGCAACGCCAGTGCGGCCGCGGCGGACGCGACGCCCAGCACCGGACCGCCCGGGCGGGCGCGACGGGCCCGCCGAGAGGCGCGGGGCGCGAGGATGGCTCGGACGAGGCCGGTTCCGGATCCGGTGCCGGTCACAGCGCCACCGCTTCGGCCAGGTCTTCGGGGAGCAGGGTGCGCAGTTCCTCCAGGGACGGCGCCGACATCTTGCTGAGCCGACCCGCCTGCCTGGTGATCATGCCTTCGAGGACCCGGCGCGCGAGCCGTGCGTTGCCGAACGTCCGGTCACGGGGCACGGAGTCGAAGTACGCCCGCAGGGCGGATGCGGTGCCGGGCGCGCAGTCGTAGTGGGCCGCCGCCGCGTGCCGGCGCACGATGGTGACCAGTTCGTGGGAGGAGTAGTCGGCGAACTCCACGCGGCGTGAGAAGCGCGACGCCAGACCGGGGTTGGAGGACAGGAAGTCGTCCATCTCCTCGGTGTAACCGGCGACGATCACCACGACCTCGTCCCGGTGGTCCTCCATCAGCTTCAGCAGTGTGTCCACCGCCTCCCGGCCGAAGTCGGCGCCGGAAGCGCCCGCCGGGGTGAGGGTGTAGGCCTCGTCGACGAAGAGCACACCGCCGCGGGCCCGTTCGAAGACCTCCCGGGTGAGCTGGGCGGTGTGCCCGATGTACCGGCCGACCAGATCGGCCCGGGAGACCTCGACGAGCTGGCCGCGCGGCAGCACACCGAGGGAGACCAGCAGTTCCGCGTAGAGGCGGGCAACGGTGGTCTTGCCGGTGCCGGGCGGGCCAGTGAACACCAGGTGGTTGCTGATGCGGGGCGCGGGCAGCCCGGCGGCCTCCCGGCGCCGCGCGGTGCCCAGCAGGTTGACCAGGTCGGTGACGTCCCGCTTCACCGTGGCCAGGCCGGTCAGCTCGTTCAGCCGCTCCAGCGGGGTGCCGGAATCCGCCCCCGTACCCGCGACCTCGGCGGCCTCCTTCTCGCCGACGTCCACCGGCAGCAGTGTCGTCAGATCACCGGGTTCGGGGTCGCGTACGGCGGAGAGCCGGTACGCCTGCCGGTCGACCATCTCTTCGAACACCTGCCGGGCCGCGCGGCCGTTGCCGAAGTTCGCGTCCCGGGGCATCCGCTCGAACAGCAGCGTCAGCGCCTCCCGCGTGCCCTCGCCCAGTACGTACTGGTGGGAGGCGCACAGGCTCTCCATGATCGCTACGAGTTCGGACACGGTGTAGTTCTCGAACTCGATCGTGCGCGAGAAACGGGACTCAAGGCCCGGGTTGGATGCAGTGAACTCGGCCATGCGGTCGGAGTATCCAGCCACCACGACCACGACCTCCTCCCGGTGGTCCTCCATCAGCTTCAGCAGCGTGTCCACCGCCTCCCGGCCGAAGTCCGCGCCGGAACGGCCGCCGTCCGACAGCAGGCTGTAGGCCTCGTCGATGAACAGCACCCCGCCGAGGGCGCGCTGGAACGCCTCCGTGGTCTTGATGGCGGTGCCGCCGATCACCTGGGCGACCAGGTCGGCCCGGGAGACCTCGACGAGGTGCCCGCTGGGCAGCGCGCCGAGACCGGCCAGGATTGACCCGTACAGCCGGGCCACGGTCGTCTTGCCGGTGCCGGGCGGGCCCGCGAAGACCAGGTGGCGGGCCATCGGCGGGGCGGGCATGCCGAGTTCGGCGCGGCGGTGGGCGAGCTGCGCGAGGCTCACCAGGGTGCGCACCTGGTGCTTGACGTTCTCCAGGCCGATGAGCCGGTCGAGTTCGGCGAGCGGGCCGGAGCCCTGCGCGAGCCGACCGGGGGTCAGGTGGTCGAGGGCGCCCTCGCCGTACGCGTCCGGGGCCCCGTTGCCGGCCGAGTCCAGGTCCTCGACGGACAGCCGGTCGCCGGGCCGGGTCTGTACCAGGCCGGCGCCCTGGTTCTCCCGGGCCGAGCAGCCGGCCAGCACGATGGGCTCGGTGCTGTCGATATGGAAGCCGTCGCCGCCGCAGGCGTCGGACACACAGGAGTTGAGAGAGCCACGGGCCTGCTCGGCGAGGACGATGCCGTGCTCGTCCGCTGCCCGCACCCGCAGGCGGTTCGCGGTCATCTCACCGCCCGCCTCGACCAGTACGCCGACGCCCTTCGCCCCGGTGACCACGCAGTCCCGCACCGTCACCGTTCCCTCGGACCCGACGACGAGTCCCGGAGCCTGCGGCTCCTCGATGCGGCTGCCGCCGATGTAGAGGTCGCCGCCGCCGGCGACGTACACCGCGCTCTCCCCGGTCCGCTCCAGGTGGCAGTTCTCCAGCCGTCCGCGCCCCGAGTCCGCCACGTCCACGCCGCGTCCGCCGGATCCGAGCAACCGAGCGCGCCGGACCAGCGGATTGGCGCCGCCGCGCACGGACACCGCCGTACCGCGGATGTCCGCCAGCTCCAGCCGGTCGAGTTCCGGGGCGGCCTGGCCGCCGAACTCGGCGCCGGAGGCGCTGTCGCGCACGGACAGGCCGATCAGGACCGGTGTGGCGGCGCCGTTCACCTGGAGGGCGGCGACGTCGGCCGACTCCAGCCAGCAGTCCTCAAGGGTTCCTCGGGAGCGCTCCGTGATCAGCAGCCCTGGTCCCTTGGTGCGGCTCGCGCGGCAGCGGCGCAGCACCGGATCGGTTCCGTTGGTCAGGACGAACCCGGCGGCACTGGTCGCCGTCACCCGCACCTCCTCCAGCTCGTTGCGGGCCACGCTCGACAACTGCACCCCGGTGCTGGTGTCGTGCACCACCGTGCGCAGCACCCGCGTGGTGCTGTTCTCCTCCAGCGCGAGGGCGGGTTTGTCGGTGGAGGAGATGTCGCAGTCCTCCACGGAGCCCGCCGCCGACCCGTTCGCGAGCACGCCGTTGCCCCGGGCGTCTCTGATGGTGCAGCCGCGTACGGTGGCATGGCTCTGGTCGCTCAGGACCACGCCGCTGGTGCCCAGGTGCTCCACGACGGTGGACTCGATTGTGGACGCCCGGCCGGAGGTGTCGACGATGCCCGCCCCGCGCGGGTTGCTCACCCGGCAGTCCCGCATGGCCAGCGCACCGTTGTCCCTCGCCAGTACGGCGGTCCAGGCGGCGCCGGTGATCTCGCAGCCATCCATGGCCAGTTGGCCGCGTAGCGCGGCGACGACAGGCACCTCCTCGTCCCGGCCGCGCAGCACGATGTCCGTCATCATCATCGAGTCCGCCTTGAGGATCAGCGCGCTGCCCTCGGGAGGGCAGATGTGGACGGAGCCACGGGCCTCCTCGGCGGTTATGGTGACCCGGGTCGTGACCACCAGGTTCTCCGGGTACTGCCCCGGTGCGACGCTGATTACCGCGCCGCTGCGGGCCCGGCTCAGCGCTTCGCCGAGAGTGCGGTGTGCGCCGGGCCGCGACGGGCCGACATGGAGTACCTGGCGTGACACAAGCGAAATCCTCCTCGTCCTGGCACCGCGTGGCCCTCTGACATGGGTCGGATGCCGGTGCGGCAGTGCCTTCATCGCCCGTAGCCCGTCCTCGCACCGAATGACACTGCACGGGGCACAACACACAGCGGCCACAATACGCCTACCGGGTGGCGTACGTAGGCGATCCGGCTCGGCACTTCGGTGGGGAATGGTGTCACATCGACATGGCACAATGCCGCCATCGCCGAGCCTTCGGCGGTCAGAGGGCGTTGGGATCCGCTGCGTGTGGCAACGACACGGGACGGCACCTCGTCCAGCTGACCAGTTCTTGTAAAGGAGCACGGATGTCAGCGGATTCGTCGATGTCCTCTGCCGCGTCACCCGACGGGACGCGTGAGGGAGTCGAACCCTCCCCGCCAGATGCCCTTGCGGCGTCGGCCGAGGAGGAAACCGAGGCGGTCGCTTCCGCACGGGCGAGTGCTACGTCGGAGTGGGCGTCCAGGCGCCGCCCACGTGCGGAATCGGGCTCCGCGAGCCGCCGTGAGGAGTCCTCCGCCACCACCGCGGCGCAGGACGAGCCGGACGCCGACCCCGAGGGCGACGACGAGGCGTCGGCCGACACGTCGTCAGCCAGGCAGCCCACCCTCCGGGGGAGCATGGCGGGAAGGGCGGTCATCAGGGCCACCGACGAAGAGGCCACTGACGGCGAGGACGTATCCAGTGAGGACGGCGACGTAACCGGCGAGACCGGTGAGGACGAAGGCGGGGGCGAGGTCGGGGGCGCCGTCACGGGGCAGCGTGGGCCCGTCCGCCGCGGCGGACGCCTGTTCACGCTCGGGCTCCGGCGTAACCGGACCGCTGCCACGGCTGAGCCGACCGCCGACGGGGAGGCAGAGGGCGGCACACCCAAAGCGGTTGCCGCCACGACCACGGCGACAGCCGCCACCGCTGGCGCCGACAGCGCGGCGGACGGAGCGCCGGACGACGCGGGCCGGGTCCGCAAGAGCCTGCTCGCGGGCGCCGCGATAGCCGGTGTCGCCCTGCTCACCGTCCCGTTCCTCGTCAGCGCCGACAGTGACGACAGCCGGAGGGCATCCGCGGTGGCCACCGACGGGACCGTTCTCGGCGGGGGTGCCGAGGGCGGTGAGGCGAGCGTCGGTTCCGCGTCCCCCGAGCCGCGCGAGCGCGAAGCAGCGGACAAGGGCGGCAAGGACGGGAAGCCCGGGAAGGGCAGCAAGGCGGGGCAGGCCGGAAGGGGCGGTGGCGTGGGCGGTTCCGCCGACTCGGGCAACGACTCCGCCGGGGGCGGCAGCGCGCCGAGCGGCGGCAAGGACACCACCGGCACAGGCGACAACCAGGCGCCCGCGCAGTCCGGCACGACGTTCCAGCAGCCCGCGACACAGCCCACCACCGCCGCACCGAAGCCGTCGTCCGGCCCTTCGATCGCGGGTGTCCTGGTCGTCAGCCACGCCTCGCAGCGGTGCATCACCGTCAGTGGCGGGCAGAGCAGGGACGGGGCGCCGCTGCAGATCTGGACGTGCAACGGCTCCTCGGCCCAGAAGTGGCAGTTCATGTCCGACGGGACCGTCCGTTCCATGGGCAAGTGCATGGACCTAGCCGGGGCGGGCACCTACAACGGCACCACGATCCAGCTCGCCAACTGCAACGGCGGCTGGGCGCAGAAGTTCCGGCTGAACGCCGCCCACGACCTGGTCGCTGTCACGCCGGACAAATGTGTCGACGTCAGGGACAACGGCACGTCCAACGGCACCGGTCTCCAACTGTGGGACTGCGGGGGCACAGACAACCAGAAGTGGAGCAAGGGCTGACGGGTCCGGGCACCGCGCACCGTCCCGTGAGCTCATCGGCTCCCGGGTGAAGCGGGCCACGACGTGCAGGTCGGTCTTGATGGCGGCGACGATGCTGGCCCTCGTCGACGAGGGCACAGCCCCGGCTGCGGATCTTTGCGAGGGGCGCCGCCAGAGCGCCGGGACCCGTGATCGTGTGTGGAGTCAGGGGGTGCAGGGGTCCCGTCTCGACCGTCTTGCGGGCGTTTTCCGGCAGGACTCTGCCCATGGACGTGGCGTATCGTGGCCCTCCGACTGACGCGCCGCTCGCTCGCAACAGACGCGGGTGGACACGGTCTGCCCAGGAAGGGCGTTGAAGTATGACCACCCCTGTGCTGGGGACTGCCAGGGAGCCTGTGGACGGGGCGCCGGCCACTCAGCGAACCGCCATCCGCCGCGGCCGGCGGCGACGGCGTGACCGGCTCAGCGAGACTCGGCCACTGACGGCTCAGGAAAGTTGGAGGCTCCTGTCGATGGTGAATGCCTGTCCGGTGACGGCGTTCACCCGCCTTTGACGAAAGAGGAGTACCGCCCCTCGGGACACACTGATGCAACGCTGGTGCGACACTTTGTCGGCCACCGCGTTGGACACAGCGTCCAAAAACGGCTAGCGTTGGATCAGGCAAAGCTGGCTCCAACGTCATCGCGGCCAGTGGTGGACACCGTGAAGGCGCTCTTTTCGTCGGCTTCAGGCCGCTGGAGCCTGGTAAAGACCCTTGCCGACGCGACGTGCGCGAGATGTCGCAACGAGGCGGTCGAGGGTGCTTCGGACCGCGTTGATAGTGCCCGCACTCTCGGCACGGCCAATGGCCTCGGCCACGTCCCTGGCACGCAACGCGACATCACGGTTGCGGGCGAGAACGGCAATCACTTGTTCCGTGAAACTGCTGCCCCGAGACACGGGCTCGGCGAGGAAAGCAGCCTCGGATCCGGCATCGCGCTTGGTCGGCTCCGTCCCGCCCGTATCCTGCGGCAGCGACACGGCAACCTCCGACTCCGCAGGCACGGTGGACGCGGGCTCCGGCGCCTCGGAGGCGGTGCTCGGGCGTGTTACCACTTCCGGAGAGTGTTGACGCGGGACCACGGCGACCGGCACGGCGCTCAGCGCGGCCAGTGCTCCACGGATCGATTCGATGTTCCCCGAGACGGCCGCCAGCTCCGCCTGAACCGACTGCAGCTGCCTCTGGAGAACCTCTTGTTGCTCTTCGAGCTGAGCCAGCTCCGACTGAAGCAACGCAGCCGCCGTTTCAATACTGTTCGCCGCCGAGGCTGGCGCTGACATGAGTGCTCCCTGCTCCTGAGAAGACCGACAGGCGTCCGGGTCGAGCCCCGTGCTGCGACTGCAGAACATGCGCTGCGCAGGGCAGACCTGCAAACCTCTCCCACTCATGAGCATACGGCGCTGCGACCTGGCCGTTGACAGGTGTGTATCTCGTGACAGCGGCACACCACTGCTCGGTCCTACGCGGGTCGCCCGGGGTCTCAGGGACCGGAGCTGTCGACGGCGCCCTCCGCCGGACCGGCGGGCGGCGTCGAAAGTGTGCACGACGCCGCAGCCGGTGCCTTGGGCGGCACGACGGGCGCAACTGGTCGGGCCGAGCATCTGGGGCGTGGAGACGGTCGATGCGCCGGAAGCGTGGGATCCAGCTGTCCGGCTCGCCCGGCACTGTGCCAAACAGGGAGTTGTCGCTGAGGTCCAGCGATCCGGTGGCGCCGGCGCTGTTGTCGACGATCGTGAGGCCGGGTGGCGAGCATCCGGCGAAACCATTCTCAACGCGCAGGCGCCTGACGCCGGTCTGAGTCCTCACGGACGAAGTAGTGTGTATCCGCATGACACTGCTGTGTTGTCATGCGGCCACGCTCGGCGCATACGAGCAAAGCCTCCTGAACAGCTCGTTGGTGTCGAATCACCGAGCAACATCAGGAGCCCTGGTGCCGCAGTGTTCCGTGTCGATGGCCGGGCAGTCCAGTTCAGTCACGCTGGAGTGTGACTGCCTGGCTCACCGGTTGGGAAACGCCGCCGACAACGGGCACCACGGCTCGCCCTGGTCTGGGCCGACGGCGGCTACACCGGCCCCCTCCCAGCACCGTATCGACCCGCCTGCGGCCGATCACCCGCTCCTCATTCCAGCTCCGCCGCGGCCAGCTCGGCCTGAATGCGGTCGGCCTCCTCCCACAGCCCGTCGACTCGACGGCGAGCGGCGAGCTCGTGTTGTTCCAGCAGTCCGACGACCGACGGCATTCGCGACGTCCCGGGGAAACAACGACCCGACAGGTCACCAGCCCACAGAAGCACCGCTGCCATCCCCGACCAGCGGAAACGCGGCGATCACGTTCGGAAGACAACAGCTTCTCAGGCATCCGTCCACCTGCCCCATCGTTACCTCGAACTGCCGTTAATTCGTCCTGACGCTTGATCCGCCCCCGAGACGACTCCCCCACGTGATCTACTCCGCAGACTGCCGCCCACGACGAGCGCGAGCACCCCGCTAGACGAGCACACCAGCCCTTCGAACTGCGGTTTGAAGTTGGCGGAGGCTCACTGTGGAGATCATGCTGCGGACACCACGGATGCGAGTGCGCATGGGCCACAGGACCCTGTGATGCATGCCGTACGCACTCGCATCGCCCCCTCTCCAGACAGCTCGATCATCCCCGTGGCCGGGAACCCTCTCGGCCCCGAAGCGGCGGACATCAGGCCGTGTGGGCCCAGGCCGCCGCCTGGCTGTCGTTGAGCATGTCCTCCACTGCCTTCGACACCACGTCGCGGAACTCGCCGCCGTCCTTCGACGCGACTTCGATCATCGCGTCGATCATCTCCAGCGGGTCGAGCCGCCCGTCGGAGAGGCCGATGAGCGCGTCGATGCCGGCCTGCACGCCGGCCCGCTGGTAGAAGTCGGGGCTGTCGTCCAGCCACCGGAACGCCGTCTCGGTCATCGTTTCGGTGAACCCGGCCAGGTACGCGCCCGGGTTCACCGCCTGGACCTTGATGTCGAACGGTCGCCGCTCCCCTTCGAGGGCCTCGCCGAGGGCCTCCAGCGCGTTCTCGGCCGACACCCACGGGCCCAGCCGGCCGGGGTGAACAGCCCGCCCGTCGAGGAGGTGAAGACCCCCTTGCCCGGCCGGCCCCCGTCGATCCACTTGCGGACGAACTTCTGGACCAGCGGCGGCGGCGCCGCCTCGAAGCAACCGAGACAGCGAGAGCCCGGCCCGGAGGCCGTACAGCACACCCACGCCCCGGGAGCAGCCTGCTCGGCGTGCCTGGTACTGGCTTTCCTAGGAACCGTTGCCCAGGAAAAGACCTCCCTGGCTGCACGGGTTCTCCGCCCCGACGATGGATCGCGCAAGGCGCCTTGTCACTTGAAGCCGCCTCAGCCACATAGGACCTCCGTGTGACGCCGGAGAACTGCGCATCTGCGGGAGACAACATGCGTGAGCACACCGAGCTGTACATCGACGGTGCCTGGCGTCAGCCCCTCGACGGAACGGTCATCGATTTGACCGACCCTGCCACCGGCGAGGTGTCCGGACGGGTGGCACTCGGTGGCGAGGCCGACGTCGACCTGGCGGTTGCCGCGGCCAGCCGCGCATTCCCCGCATTCTCGCGGACCACCCGCCAGGAGCGCATAGATCTGCTGGAGCGGATCGCCGACGAGTACGAACGGCGGGCCGAGGACATGGCCCACGCTGTCACCGCCGAGCTGGGCTGTCCGCTGCCGCTGTCCCGCTCCAGGCACGTCGCCGGCGGAATCGTCCAGTTCCGAGCAGCCGCCCAGGCGCTGAAGACGTTTGCGTTCTCCGAAGAGCGCGGCGCCATCCCCGTCCGCAAGGAACCCATCGGCGTGGCCGCTCTGATCACTCCTTGGAACTTCCCCACTGTCCAGCCGGCCGGCAAGACCGCCTCGGCGCTCGCGGCGGGCTGCACCGTCGTCCTCAAGCCGGCCCGGCTGGCCCCGTACTCGGCTGTCGTCCTGGCCGAGATCCTGGAGGCCGCCGGAGTCCCCGCAGGCGTCTTCAACCTCGTCACCGGTCGCGGCTCGGTGATCGGCCACGCACTCGCGTCGCACCCCGACGTCGCGGTGGTGTCCTTCACCGGCTCGGGTGAGACCGCGCTCCAGGTGAATGCCGCTGCCGGCCGGAGCGCCAAGCGCGTGGCCACCGAACTCGGCGGCAGGTCTCCGCAGGTGATCATGCCCGATGCGGACATGGACGTCGCGGCGGGCACAGCGCTCACCTGGCTGGTGGCCAACACCGGCCAGATCTGCAGTGCGCCGAGCCGGACCCTGGTGCCGCGCGAGCGGCTGGAGGAGTTCCTGTCCGCGCTGCTCCCGCGGATCGAGTCGATCAATATCGGAGACCCGCTCGCGGAGGAGACCGACATGGGCCCGCTGATCTCGCACGAGCAGTGGCGGACCGTCCAGCACTACATCCGGACCGGCCTGGACGAGGGAGCCCACCTGGTCACCGGCGGTCTGGGCAGGCCGGACGGCCTGGAGCGGGGGCACTTCGTCAAACCCACTGTCTTCACCGGGGTCACCAACGACATGACCATCGCCCAGGAAGAGATCCTCGGGCCGGTGATGTCGGTCATCACCTACGACACGGTGGACGAGGCTGTCGAGATCGCCAACGACATCCGGTACGGCCTCGCCGGTTACGTCACCGGCGGCGATCCGGCCAATGCCGCGGACGTCGGCTCCCGTATCGAAGCAGGCTACGTGGTCATCAACAACGCCGATTTCGACTGGACCGCGCCCTTGAGCGGCTGCAAGGCGTCGGGCAACGGCCGCGAGTGGGGCCCCGAGGGCCTACAGGAATACCTGGAAACCAAGGCCCTGCTGGGCCGCTGACGGCACACGCCGATCCCCGACGAAGATGGCACGACTCATGAACACCGACAAGCAGACCGCCCTCGAGACCCGGGGGCGCCGGCATCCCATCGCCCACCTCCACCGTCCGCACCGCCCCTGGCACTTCAGAACCGTGGTCGCGGTCGTCTTCGTGGTGATGGCCGCCAGCAGCGCACCGTCTCCGCTGTACGGTCTCTACCAGGAGCAATGGCACTTCGGTACGGCCACTTCGACGATCGTCTACGCCTGCTACGCCCTCGGCGCGATCCTGACCCTTCTGCTCGCCGGAGGTCTGGCCGAGCACCTGGGCACCCAGCGGACGATCATGGTGGCGCTGGCCACCATCGTCGCCAGCTTCCTCACGTTCCTCCTGGCCACGGGGGCCTGGGCACTGTGCCTGGCTCGCCTGGTCCAGGGCGTCGGGGTCGGGTTGCTCACCAGCAGCGCGGGCTCGGCACTGGCCGATCTTCACCGGGATCGCAGTCATCAGGCCGCGGCGGCGGCCAACAGCGCGGCGACCTCGACAGGCATCGCGCTGGGCGCGGTGTTCTCCGGTCTCGCCGTTCAGTTCTCTCCCGCACCACTGGTCACCCCGTTCGTCGTGCTGGCCGTCCTGTCCGTCGGTGGACTTGCCCTGGTGCGGGCGATTCCCGCCTGGCAGGCCGTGCCGGAACGGTTCAGGCCCTGGCGCCCCCGGGTGCTGCGGCTGGGTGCGGAGCCGCGCGGGATCCTGCTCCGGGTGGCCCCCATCGTGACGGCCGGCTGGGCCGTCGTCGGCCTGTACCTGGCGCTGGGGGTCGACCTGGTCGCCGGCCTGCTGCACACCACCGACAGGGCACTGTCCTCGCTGGTCATCCTCGTGGTGCAGGGCTGCGGCGGCATCGCTCCGATGCTGCTGCGCCGGCTTGGCGACCGGGCCGCATCGGTGACGGGATGCGCACTGCTCGTATCCGGGGTCGGGGTGTCCGTGATCGGGTACGACACCGCGCACGCCATGCTGTTCTTCGCTGGTGCGGCAGTCACCGGGGCGGGCTTCGGCCTGTGCTTCATGGGCTCCACGAGCACGGTGACGGCTGCGGCGATCACCAGGGATGAACCCCAACTCCTGTCAGGGTTCTTCGCCTTGGCGTACATGGCGGTGAGTGTGCCGGTGGTCGTTCTGGGCGCCGCCGCTTCCCGGTTCGGCGTTGCGGCCGCCTTCTCGTGGTTCGGGCTGCTGGTGGCACTGCTCGCCATGGTGGCAGGGGCCATCGCCGTCCGCTCGGGCCGGCTCGAATCCCAGCCGGGCAAACCATGCCTGTCGCCCACCGATAGAGCAGTGAGTGCTGATCTATCGCAGCGCACAGGCAAAATGTGCCCCATCTGACCATATTTTTCCGAATCCAAACGAATGAGAGGCAGTGGCATGGCCACTTGGTTCATCACCGGCGCGTCCCGCGGTTTCGGTCTGGAGATCGCACGCCAGGCACTGGAGCGGGGCGACAACGTCGTGGCGACGGCGCGCAAACCCCAGGACGTGGAGGATGTGCTCTCCCGGTACGGGGACCGACTGCTCGCTGTGGCCCTGGACGTCACCGACGAAGCGCAGGCCGGTGCGGCCGTCGAGGCAGCGGTCGAGCGGTTCGGGACGATCGATGTCCTGGTCAACAACGCAGGACGTGGCGTGCTGGGCGCGGTGGAGGAAACGTCCGACGCCGCGATCCGCTCGGTCTACGACACCAACGTGTTCGGTCTGGCCAACGTCACCCGCGCCGTATTGCCGGTCATGCGCCGGCGGCGGTCGGGCCGCATCCTCAACCTGAGCTCCATCGGGGGCTTCGAGAGCGCGGCAGGATTCGGCGTCTACTGCTCCACGAAGTTCGCCGTGGAGGGCCTCTCCGAGGCGATGCGCGCCGAGCTCGCACCGCTGGGTATCCAGGTCACGATTGTCGAGCCGGGATATTTCCGGACCGACTTCCTCGACGCCACCAGCCTGCTCACGGAGGGTCAGGTCATCTCCGACTACGCCGAGACCGCCGGCGCCGTGCGCCAGGCCGTCCCCGGGCTCAATCACGCCCAGCCCGGTGACCCGGTCAAGGGAGCCACGGCCATCCTCGCCCTGGCCGACGCCGCCAACCCGCCGCTGCGCGCACAGCTCGGCAGCGACTGCGCCTCGGCCATGGACCGTAAGATCGCTCAGCTTCGCGAGGAGACCGACACCTGGCGGGAGCTGGCCCTGTCCACGGACCACGACGACGCGAAGGTCACCAACTGACCCGCCGTATGACTCGCATGAGTCACACGAGAAGGAGGCTGCCGTGACGGAACTCGGTGAGTACCTGCGCGCATGCCGCGCCCGGGTCAGTGCGGAGCAGGTGGGGCTGCCCACGTCCGGGCACCGGCGCGTGCCCGGACTGCGGCGTGAGGAACTCGCGTCGCTGGCGGGCGTCAGCGTGGACTACATCGTGAGGCTGGAACAAGGGCGCGTGAAGTCGGCCTCGCCCGCCATTCTCACGGCTCTGGCCAGGGCCCTTGAGCTGCGTCCCGACGAGGAGGAGTACCTGCTGCGGTGTGCGGCCGAGTCCGGCGTCTCCAGCGGGGCGACGTCGGCCACACCGAGGAACCAGCAGATGTCGCAGGCGACCCGGGCCCTTCTGGGCAACATGGTGAACGTACCGGCGCTCGTGCTGGGCCGCCGCATGGACATCCTGGCGTGGAACCGCCTGAGCGCGGCGCTGTTCACCGACTACTCCCAGCTGCCGGCCAAGCGGCGCAACCACATCTGGCTCACCTTCCTCGACCCCGAGGTCCGGGGGCTGTACGCCGACTGGGAGACAGTCGCCCAGGAGTGTGTGGCCTACCTCCGCATGGATGCCGGCCGTTACCCGAACGATCCCGAACTGGCTCGCCTGGTCGGTGAACTCTCCCTCAAGGACCCCGACTTCCGCCGGTGGTGGTCCGACCACAGGGTGCGGTCCCAGCGGAACGGCCGCAAGCAATTCGTCCATGCGATCGCCGGGGAACTGAGCCTGGACTTCCAAGTGCTTGATGTGCGGGGCTCCTCGGACCAGAGCCTGCTCGTCTACACGGCGGAACCGCACTCTCCGAGCGCACAGGCCCTCAGTTTCCTGGCCGGCTGGACTGCCACCGAGTCCCCAGCCCTGCCGACGGAGGCAGCAGGATCACCCCGGCGCGGAGCGATGCCTTCGGAGGGGGAATCCCAGCACGGGGCGTAGCGCATCTGCGGGACGACCGGGGGCTCCCGCCCACCTGCCTACCCGCTGGGCGTCTCCACCCGCCGAGCGCCCCGTCACCGCAGTAAGCATCTTTAGATTGCATCTGGGATTAGACATGGTCTAAGCAATATCGGCTTTCGACAATGGACAGGTTTTGCCAGTAACAGCGCAGGAGGCGAACGTGCCACAGCGAACACTCACGACGGAGGCCGGTGCGCCGGTCGCCGACAACCAGAACAGCGAGACCGCGGGCATCGGCGGGCCGGTTATCGTCCAGGACCAACTGCTCCTTGAGAAGCTGGCCCACTTCAACCGCGAGCGCATCCCGGAGCGCGTGGTGCACGCCCGCGGCGCGGGCGCCTACGGCACCTTCACGGTGACCGCCGATGTGACCAGGTACACGCGTGCCGGGTTCCTCTCCGAGGTCGGCAAGCAGACCGAGGTCTTCCTGCGCTTCTCGACCGTGGCCGGCAACCTGGGTGC
>NZ_JBHXVG010000037.1:0-48806 GCF_042672405.1 Streptomyces sp. NPDC127197
GCTCCACCCGCCGGTGCGCCTCGGACAACATCGCGTACGTCTTGCCCACCCCCGGTGCCGCACCCAGGTAGATCCGAAGCTTGCCGCGTGCCATGGCCTCATTGTCCGTCTTCTGCAAACTGCGCGTACGCAGCGTCGACCTTACGGCCAACGTTCCGGGCAAATGGGGCGGCCAGGAGGGCCGAGGGCGTCTTTGACAGAACCCTGACGGCACCCCTGAACGAACTAGCGTTCGACGACCGCTCCGTCGCTCAGCTCCAGGACCCGGTCGGCCAGGTCGAGCAGGGTCGCGTCGTGCGTGGCGACCAGCGCCGTGACGCCTTCACTGCGTACGACGGCCCGCAGCAGCTCCATCACCGCGTGACCGGTCTCCGCGTCCAGCTGGGCGGTCGGCTCGTCGGCGATGAGGAGCGAGGGGCTGTTGGCGAGGGCCCGGGCGATGGCCACCCTCTGCTGCTGACCGCCGGACAGCTCGCCGGGCCGCTGGGCGGCGTGGTCGGCGAGGCCGACCAGGGACAGCAGCAGCTCGACGCGTTCCTCGCGCTCCCGCGGGTCGGCCCGGCGCAGCCGCATCGGTACGCCGACGTTCTCGGCGGCCGTGAGGATCGGGATGAGCCCGAAGGACTGGAAGACGAAGCCGATGCGGTCCCGGCGCAGTTCCAGCAGGCCGTTCTCGCCGAGCCCCGACAGATCGAGCCCGTCGACCGCGACCCGCCCCCGGTCCGGCTCGTCGAGGCCGCCGACGATGTTGAGCAACGTCGTCTTCCCGGACCCCGAGCGCCCCTTGAGGGCGACGAGTTCACCGCGCGGGACGTCGAAGGAGACCCCGCGCAGGGCGTGCACGGCGGCGGCTCCCTCGCCGTACGACTTGTGGACGTTCTCGACGCGCACCATGGTCTCGGTGACCACCTGGCTCATGTCGCCTCCCCCGTGATCCGGGCGCCAGTATCACGAAGCGACGCCCACCCGTTCAAGCGTTCGCACACGACGAGGGCCGCACCCCTCCGGGGGATGCGGCCCTGCGTGCGCTGACGTCTAGCGGACCTCGGTGATCTCCGGCCCGCGCTGCAGCTGCCCCATGCCGCCCGAGAAGCGGGAACCGGCCTGGTCGTCCTGCTGGACGCCCTCGGGGACCATCTGCGCGTCGTTCGGCAGCTTCAGGACGATCGGGTCGCGGGGCGCCATCGGTCCGTCGCCGCGGACCACGACCGTGTCCCGGAAGATCTGCTCCAGGAGGCCGGCGGCCTGCGGCTGCACGGCACCCTGCCCGGAGATCACACCCCGCAGGAACCAGCGGGGCCCGTCCACACCGACGAACCGGACCACTTGGAAGCCGCCCGTGCCGTCCGGCAGTTGCACCGGCACCTGGGCTCGCAGCTCCCAGCCGAGCGGGCCCTCGACCTCGTCGATGATGCCGCCCTGCTGGGTGATGCCGGCGCCGATCTCCTCGCGCACCTCGCCCCAGATGCCCTCGCGCTTGGGCGCGGCGAAGGCCTGCAGCTGGATGGCGCTGTCCCGCAGTACGACGGTCGCCGCGACGATCGCGTCGCCCGCGACCTCGACCCGCAGCTCCATGCCGTCGACGCCCGGCACGAACAGACCACCCAGGTCCACCCGCCCCTCGGCCGGGTCCCGGACCTCGGTGCTGTCCCAGGGCCCGTCGGGCCGCGGTTCCGGCTCGAGCCGCACCCGCTCGCGCTCGACCTCGTCCGCCTCAGTGTCGACGCTGTCGACGACCTGCTCGGCCTCGCCGGCCGCGTCCTCGGCGGCATCCTTCTTCTTGCGACGTCCGAACACGTCACTGTCCTTCCCGGTCGGATACGACCGAAGCGTATCGATTCCCACCCGCGTTGCCGCCGACGGCGGCCTGACCGTTTGTGCCGCGCCCGCCGTCCACGGCGGCATGGCCGCCGGTGGACCCGAAGCCCCCCTCGGCCCGTGCCGAGTCGGGAAGCTCCGCCACCTCCTGGAAGCGGACCCTCTCGACCTGCTGGACGACCAGTTGGGCAATCCGGTCGAAGCGCTCGAACCGCACGGGCTCGCGCGGGTCGAGATTCACCACGATCACCTTGATCTCCCCACGGTACCCGGCATCAACCGTCCCCGGGGCATTGACGAGGGCCACGCCGCAGCGGGCGGCGAGGCCGGAACGCGGGTGCACGAAGGCCGCGTACCCCTCCGGGAGCGCCACAGACACCCCCGTGGGCAGTACGGCCCGCTCACCCGGCTTCAGTTCACGGCTTTCGGTGGTGCGCAGATCGGCTCCCGCGTCGCCGGGATGCGCATACGCCGGAAGCGGTACGTCCGGATCGACACGCCGGATCAGCACGTTCACGGGGTCGCGGCTCACGGGTTCACCTCGAAGGCGCGGACGCGCCGGATCTGGTCGGGGTCGTTCATGGCGGCCTGGATCTCTTCCTTGCGGCCGTGGTCGATGAAGTGGTCGACCTCGACCTCGATGAAGAGCGCCTCGGCGCGGACGACGACGGGCCCGTCGGGGCCGCCGATGCGTCCG
Organism: Streptomyces sp. NPDC127197; assembly: GCF_042672405.1. Lineage (NCBI taxonomy): Bacteria > Bacillati > Actinomycetota > Actinomycetes > Kitasatosporales > Streptomycetaceae > Streptomyces > Streptomyces sp. NPDC127197. Next base: position 2,516 of record NZ_JBHXVG010000037.1, read on the forward strand.
GTGGCCCTCGAGTAGATCTTCCGCCCGGCCACCGCCGTCACCTCGGCGGCCAGCTGGAGCGTGGTCCCCACCGGCACCGGCCGCACGAAGTCGGTCTCCAGCCGTCCGGTCACAGCGATGGTGCGCAGCAGCCAGTTCAGCGAGCCGAGGGTCTCGTCGAGGGCGGTCGCCAGCACTCCGCCGTGGGCCAAGCCGGGAGCGCCCTGGTGTTCGGGCCGCACGGTGAACTCGGCGGTGATCGACACCCCTTCGCCGGCCCGCGCCGCGAGGTGCAGTCCGTGCGGCTGGTCGCCGCCGCAGCCGAAGCACTCGCCGTAGTGCGGGCCGAGGAGCTCGCCGGGCGCGGGAGCGTCGGGGTGCCGCACCGGCTTCGTCGCGTCGGCGGGAGGCTCCAGAGCTGCGGATGTACCACTCACAGCCGCAGACCTTACCCGGCGCTTCGCCCCGGCCCCCTGACCCTGCCTCCCTGCGGGCACCGTGCCAAGCTTGAGTCCATGCAGCAGCTTTCCGCCGCCCCGTACGAAGAACGCCTCACCGCGCCCCGCTCCTGGTGGCTGATCAGCCTCCTGGTCGGGATCTCGATGGCCCTGATCCTGCTGCCCTTCGGCACCCTGCCGATGCTGGGCGGCCTGGCCGGCGGCACCGCGGTCGCGGCGGTCGCGGCGAGTTCGTACGGCTCGGTCCGCATCCGCGTGGTGAACGACTCCCTGATCGCCGGCGAGGCGAAGATCCCGGTCACGGCCCTGGGCGAGGCGGAGATCCTGGAGCCCGAGGAGGCCCGCGCCTGGCGCACCCACAAGGCCGACACCCGCGCCTTCCTGCTGCTGCGCGCCTACATCCCCACGGCCTTGCGCGTGGAGGTCATCGACCCGGCCGACCCGACGCCGTACCTGTACCTGTCGACGCGTGAGCCCGAGCGGCTGGCGGAGGCCATCAGGGCGGCCAAGGCGGCGTGTACGGCGTAGCCGACTACCCGGCCACCCCGACCTACTCGGTCGCGTTCGGGCCCGGACGCCCGGGCTCCTCGAGGGCCTTCTGGATCGACAGCGCGTCCGCGGGCCGCTCCAGCGGCGGCAGCTCCGACAGCTGGTCCCACGGCACCTGCATCTTCCGCAGGTCCGCCCGGATCCGCGCGGCGACCTTCCTGGTGTCCCGCCGGTTCATGACCGCGCCCACCGCGGCTCCCACCATGAACGGCATCAGGTTCGGCAGATTGCGCACCATGCGCTTCATGATCTGCTGCCGCAGCTCCCGCTTCATCTGACCGCCGAGAGCCGCGTTGACCGTGAGCGGCTTCATGGGGTCGATACCGCGCTCGTCCGACCAGGACTTCAGATACGCGCTGCTGCGGTCCTTCAGATTGCCCGGCGGCCGCACGCCGTAGACCTCGTGGAGCTCGGCGATCAGCTTCAGCTCGATCGCGGCCACCCCGGTGACCTCTGCCGCCAGTTCCGTGGGCATCGCGGGCGGCACTGGAAGCATGGCCGCCGCGCCGACTCCCGCTCCGACCGTCGCCGACGCGTTCGCCGCGCCCGCCACGAGCTTGTCCGCGAGCTGCTCGGGCCCGAGGCCCGGGAACTGCCTGCGCAGCGTCGCAAGGTCCCGTACGGGGATCCGCGGGGCGATCTCGATGATCCGGTCGGCGAGATACGCCAGGCCCGCCCTGGCCCCGCTGCCGCTCTTGCGGGCGCCGGCCTTGGCCAGGTCCCTGGCCCTGTCCCGGATCACCGCCGCCCGCCGCCTGGCGACGGGGGTGGGACCCTGAGCCGGTACCGGGAGGTCGGCCCGGTCACCGGCGGGTTCGAGCGAGGCTGACTCCGCAGGGACCGGCAGTCCCGTACCGGAGGAGCCTCGCTCGTCGTCACGCACGCCGTGAGGGCCGTCGGACGGCCCCGAGTCCGCTCCCCATTGGAAGCGGCGCTTCCGAGGTGGGGTCGAGCCAGTCACGGCCGACCCCACCTCAGTCGCAGTCGCGGCAGATCGGCTGACCGTTCTTTTCCCGGGCCAGCTGGCTGCGGTGGTGCACCAGGAAGCAGCTCATGCAGGTGAACTCGTCCTGCTGCTTCGGCAGCACACGGACCGCCAGTTCCTCGTTCGAGAGGTCGGCGCCGGGAAGCTCCAGGCCCTCGGCGGCCTCGAATTCGTCGACGTCGACCGCCGAGGCGGACTTGTCGTTCCGCCTGGCCTTCAGCTCTTCCAGGCTGTCCGAGTCGACGTCGTCGTCGGTCTTGCGTGGGGTGTCGTAGTCGGTTGCCATGTCGCTCTCCCCCTCCGGGTGTCTGCGGTGTCTCCAGCGCACGTAACGCGTGAGAGGCCGGACTTGTGCCCGACCCGAGGCGGAGATTTTGCCTCACATCAAGGTCTGTTACTCAATCGACACCCAACCGGACTCCTCGCGAGTGATCGGCTTGGATGGCGATCGGGACCGTACACGGTCCGAATGTCGCACTTCAAAGGGGCCTCATCGTGTACTTCCCGTGATCAAGCCCCCGGAAAACCCGGATTTTCTGGGCTTTCCGGCAGCTCAATGATCACGGAGAGTAGATGGCCTGAAAATCGCCCTTGTGATCGATCACACATGGGACAGCCGGACGGGTGCCCCGAAAATTCCGCGCAAAGCGAACATTCCTCGGGTGTGTCGGGGCCATGGTCTCAGATCGGGAAGGTGACCCGCATCACGAGCCCTCCGCCCTCCCGGGGCTGCGCCGCGATATGCCCGCCGTGCGCCCGGGCCACGGACCGGACGATGGACAGACCGAGGCCGACGCCCTTGTCGCTCCCCGTGCGCTCGGTACGCAGTCTCCGGAACGGTTCGAAGAGGTTGTCGATCTCGTACGCCGGCACCACCGGCCCGGTGTTCGCGACGACCAGGACGGCCTGCCCGTGCTGGACCTCCGTGGTGACCTCCACCCAGCCGCTCTCGGGGATGTTGTAGCGCACGGCGTTCTGCACGAGGTTCAGGGCGATCCGCTCCAGCAGGACACCGTTGCCCTGGATGACCGCGCGCTCGCGCTTGCCGCGGATCTGCACGCCCTTGGCGTGCGCCTCGGCGTGCACCTGGTCGATGGCCTGCGAGGCCACCTCGGCGAGGTCCACCGGCTTGCGCTCGACGATCTGGTTGTCGCTACGGGCGAGCAGCAGCAGCCCCTCGACGAGCTGTTCGCTGCGCTCGTTGGTGGCCAGCAGCGTCTTGCCGAGCTGCTGCAGCTCCATGGGCGCGCTCGGATCGGACAGGTGCACCTCGAGGAGCGTGCGGTTGATCGCCAGCGGGGTGCGCAGTTCGTGCGAGGCGTTGCCGACGAAGCGCTGCTGGGCGGTGAAGGCCCGCTGCAGCCGCTCCAGCATGTCGTCGAAGGTGTCGGCCAGCTCCTTCAGCTCGTCGTCCGGTCCGTCCAGCTCGATCCGGCGGGACAGGTCGGAGCCGGCCACCGCGCGCGCGGTGCGGGTGATCCGGCCCAGCGGCGACAGGACGCGTCCGGCCATGGCGTAGCCGAAGGCGAAGGCGATCACGGCGAGCCCGAGGAGCGCCAGGAGCGAGCGGCTGAGCAGGTTGTCCAGGGCGTGCTGGCGCTGCTCGTTGACGCAGTTGTTCATGGCGTGGTTGAGCTCGGTGGCGGTCGGCTGCGACGGGAAATTGCAGGCCTCGCTGGCCACCTGGCCGGAGAGGATCTTGAAGGGCAGGTCGCTGCCCACGTTCAGCGCGTTCGCCGCCAGCAGGTAGATGATCGACAGCAGCAGGATGCCGGCGATCAGGAACATGCCGCCGTACAGCAGCGTGAGCCTTATCCGGATGGTCGGGCGCAGGATCGGGAACGGCGGTGGCTTCCTGGGGTCCCAGGTGGGCTTCGGGGGCGCCTGGGGAGGCGCGGGGTTCGCTGCCACGGTCGATCAGATCCGGTAGCCGGAGCCCGGGACGGTGACGATGACGGGCGGCTCGCCCAGTTTGCGGCGCAGGGTCATGACGGTCACGCGCACCACGTTCGTGAACGGGTCGGTGTTCTCGTCCCAGGCCTTCTCCAGGAGCTGCTCCGCGGAGACGACGGCGCCCTCGCTGCGCATCAGCACCTCCAGGACGGCGAACTCCTTCGGCGCGAGCTGGACCTCCTTGCCGTCCCGGAAGACCTCGCGGCGGTTCGGGTCGAGCTTGATGCCGGCGCGCTCCAGGACGGGCGGCAGCGGCACGCTGGTGCGCCGGCCGAGGGCACGCACGCGTGCCGTCAGCTCGCTGAACGCGAAGGGCTTGGGGAGATAGTCGTCGGCGCCGATCTCCAGGCCCTCCACCCGGTCGCTGACGTCGCCGGACGCCGTGAGCATCAGCACGCGCGTGGGCATGCCGAGCTCGACGATCTTGCGGCAGACGTCGTCGCCGTGCACCAGGGGGAGGTCGCGGTCGAGGACGACCACGTCGTAGTCGTTGACGCCGATGCGCTCCAGGGCGGCCGCACCGTCGTACACGACGTCGACGGCCATGGCCTCCCGGCGCAGTCCGGTGGCCACCGCATCGGCGAGCAGTTGCTCGTCCTCGACGACGAGTACGCGCACGTCGCTTGTCCTTCCTGTGTCCACCCGCGTAGCGCCTGAGCACGCGCGGGCAGGGGTCTTCGGGGTGTGTTGACCTCCATCCTGCCCTTTTCGGCCATAAGTGGGCAGTAAGACGGGGGAGCGGGCACCGGGCGGACCCTGCGCGAAGCTCGCGCGGACGGGGTAGCGGATCCGGGAATGCGAGATTTTCTCCTCCGGTTGAGGTTTCCGCGGAAGGGAGCGGGGGGAGGACCGAATACACCCCGCGATCACGCTCTGCTTGTGCCGCAGCACCATGCGGTACGCCGCGGTCCGCTTTCCGCAGAGTGGGCGTGGGTGTCCGGCACCGTCGCCGCCCAGCAGGGCAGCGCTGGGCACCCACAGACGTGATCGCCCCTTCCGAACGGCACACCCCCGTGCCACCGACCCACGACCCAGGACGAGGGGGCGCAGCATGGACGCTTTCACCGCAGGACTTCTGCAGCGCATAAGGGCGACCGAGTCCGACCTGACGCGGGCTCGTGACGAGGGCGACGACTTCCTCGTCGAGGTGGAGCAGGGCGAGCTCGACGACCTGCGCCGCCTCGCCGCCGAGCATGGCGTGGAAGTCGGCGCGTCCGGCGTCTGACCGGCTCACACGTACGACAGCGGGCCCCGGCGAATCCATCGCCGGGGCCCGCTGCAGTTTTTTGGCTCGTCAGTCGTGCCAGGCGCCGAAGTCCTCCAGGAGCCGCTGGAGGGGCTCGAAGACGCCCGGGGTGCCCGCCACCGTCAGGTCGCGTGACGGGCGCTCTCCGGGGCGTCCGCCGGTCAGCGCGCCCGCCTCGCGGGCGATCAGGTCGCCGGCCGCGAAGTCCCAGGCGTTCAGTCCACGCTCGTAGTAGCCGTCGAGGCGGCCTGCGGCGACGTCGCACAGGTCGACGGCGGCCGATCCGCTGCGCCGGATGTCGCGCAGCAGCGGGATCAGCCTGCGCGCCACGTCGGCCTGGTGGGTGCGGACCTCGGTGACGTAGTTGAACCCCGTGGAGACCAGAGCCTGGTCCAGGGGCGGCGCCGGGCGGCAGGCGAGGACGCGCTCGCCGTCCCAGGCGCCGGTGGCCCAGGCGCCGCCGCCGCAGATCGCGCCGTAGGTCTCGCCGCGCATCGGGGCCGCAACGACCCCGACGACGGTCTCGCCGTCCTGTTCGGCCGCGATGGACACGGCCCAGGTCGGCAGCCCGTAGAGGTAGTTGACCGTGCCGTCGAGCGGGTCGATCACCCAGCGGATGCCGCTGCTGCCCTCGCTGGAGGCGCCCTCCTCGCCGAGGAAGCCGTCGTCGGGGCGGTGACCGGAGATCAGGTCGGTGATCAGCTTCTCCGCCGCGATGTCCATCTCCGTCACCACGTCGATGGGGCTCGACTTGGTGGCGGCGACCGCGAGGTCGGCCGGCCGCCCGTCCCGCAGCAGCTCGCCGGCCCGGCGGGCGGCCTCCCGGGCGAGCTGGAGCAGGTCCGTGTGCAGCGTGTCGGTCACGGCGCTCCTCACGCGTAGGGGCTGTCGGCGCCCGCGGCGGCGGGGCGGGGGGCGCGGGCCGGGCAACAGCCCACCGGGCAGAGGTTGTGGCTCGCGCCGAGGGCGCCCAGGGCGCAGGGGGTGACCTCCTGGCCGCGCTCGACGGCGGCGCGCTCCAGGACGAGGTCGCGGACCGCGGCGGCGAACCGCGGGTCGGCGCCGACGGTGGCCGAGCGGCGCACCGGCAGGCCCAGTTCCCCGGCCTTGGCGTTGGCCTCCGTGTCGAGGTCGTAGAGGACCTCCATGTGGTCGGAGACGAAGCCGATGGGGGCCATCACCACGGCCGGGACGCCCGCGGCGTGGCGCTCCTCGAGGTGGTCGCAGATGTCGGGCTCCAGCCACGGGATGTGCGGGGCGCCGGAGCGCGACTGGTAGACCAGCTGCCAGGGGTGGTCGACGCCCGTGCGCTCGCGGACGGCGTCAGCGATCAGCTGCGCGACGTCCAGGTGCTGCCGGACGTACGCGCCGCCGTCGCCGTGGTCCTCGACGGGGCCGGAGCTGTCCGCGGCGGAGTCCGGGATGGAGTGGGTGGTGAACGCGATGTGCGCTCCGTCCCGGACGTTCTCGGGGAGGTCGGCCAGGGACCGGAGCACGCCCTCGATCATGGGCTCCAGGAAGCCTGGGTGGTTGAAGTAGTGCCGCAGCTTGTCGATCTTCGGCAGCGGCAGACCCTCGGCATCCAGGGCGGCGAGCGAGTCGGCGAGGTTCTCGCGGTACTGCCGACAGCCCGAGTACGACGCGTAGGCGCTGGTGGCCAGGACCAGAATGCGGCGGCGGCCGTCGCGGACCATCTCGCGCAGGGTGTCCGTGAGGTACGGGGCCCAGTTGCGGTTGCCCCAGTAGATCGGCAGGTCCAGGCCGTGGTCCGCGAAGTCCTTGCGCAGGGCGTCCAGCAGGGCGCGGTTCTGGTCGTTGATCGGGCTGACCCCGCCGAACAGGAAGTAGTGCTGCCCGACTTCCTTCAGGCGTTCCTTGGGGATGCCGCGCCCGCGCGTCACGTTCTCCAGGAACGGGACCACGTCGTCCGGCCCCTCGGGGCCGCCGAACGAGAGCAGGAGCAAGGCGTCGTAGGGGGTGGCATCGAGCGCGTCTGGCATGAGTCGATCCTGCCACCCGGCACTGACAGCCGGGAAACGGCGGGTGACCGACGTGTTCCCGGCCTCCTCCCGGGGTGTCTCGGACGGCAGCCGACTCGTAAGCTGTATCAGCCACCTTTATGCCTTACCGCAGCCGTATCGGCCCCGTCACGCCGGCCGATGCGCCGTACCGAGCCGCCGGAGACCCAGTGCCCAGCCCCTATCGCGCCCTGTTCGCCGCCCCAGGCTCCAAGGGCTTCTCCGCCGCGGGATTCCTCGGCCGTATGCCGCTGTCGATGATGGGCATCGGCGTCGTCACAATGGTCTCGCAGCTCACCGGGCGGTACGGGCTGGCGGGTGCGCTGTCGGCCACGATCGCGCTGGCGGCCGCGGTGGCGGGCCCGCAGGTCTCGCGCCTGGTGGACCAGTACGGGCAGCGGCGGGTGCTCCGCCCGGCGACCCTGATCGCGCTGCTGGGCGCGGCCGGGCTGTTGCTCGCCGCGCACTACAGGTGGCCGGACTGGCTGCTGTTCGTGTTCTGTGTGGCCATCGGCTGCGTGCCGAGCATCGGCGCGATGATCCGGGCACGCTGGGCCGCCCTGTACCGCGGCACGCCGCAACTGCACACCGCGTACTCCTTCGAGTCCGTGGTGGACGAGATCTGTTTCATCTTCGGGCCGATCATCTCCATCGGCCTGTCCACGGCGTGGTTCCCGGAGGCCGGCCCGCTGCTGGCCGCCTGCTTCCTCGCGGTCGGTGTCTTCTGGCTCACCGCTCAGCGGGCCACCGAGCCCGCGCCGCACCCGCGCGAGCGGCACGGCGGGGGCAGCGCGCTGCGCTCGCCCGGTCTGCAGGTCCTGGTGACCACCTTCGTGGCGACCGGGGCGATCTTCGGGGCGGTCGACGTGGTCACGGTGGCCTTCGCCGAGGAGCAGGGCCACAAGGGCGCCGCGAGCGTCGTTCTCGCGGTGTACGCGCTGGGCTCCTGTGTGGCGGGAGCCGTTTTCGGGCTGCTGCACTTCAAGGGGGCGCCCGAACCTCGCTGGCTCCTGGGCGTCTGCGCCATGGCCGTGAGTATGATCCCCCTCCTACTGGTCGGAAACTTGCCGTTTCTGGCCGTGGCGCTCTTCGTCGCGGGCCTGTCCATCGCTCCCACGATGATCACGACGATGTCCCTGATCGAAGAGCACGTACCACGCGCGCAACTGACCGAGGGCATGACCTGGGTGAGTACCGGGCTCGCGGTGGGGGTCGCCCTCGGCTCCTCCGTGGCCGGCTGGGTGATCGACGCGGCCGGTGCGCGCTCCGGGTACGGGGTTCCGGCGGTGGCCGGGGCCGTCGCGGTCGCGGTCGGTTTCCTCGGGTACCGCCGGCTCAAGCAGCCGGCTCCGGGTCGGGGAGGCACCGTTGAGCAGCACAGCGAGCGGGAAGAACGGCACGTGGCGTAACTGGGGCGGCACGGTCACCGCCCGGCCCGTACGGGAGGTCATGCCCGCCTCCGTGGAGGAGCTGTCCACGGCGGTGGCGCGGGCTGCGGAGGACGGCCTGAAGGTGAAGGCGGTCGGCACCGGCCACTCGTTCACATCGATCGCCGCGACCGACGGTGTGTTGATCCGCCCTCAACTGTTGACGGGTATACGCAACATCGACCGGGATGCCGGCACCGTCACGGTCGAGGCGGGCACGCCGCTCAAGAGGCTCAACATGGCCCTGGCCCGTGAGGGTCTGTCGCTGACCAACATGGGCGACATCATGGAGCAGACGGTCTCCGGGGCCACCAGCACCGGCACTCACGGCACAGGCCGTGAGTCGGCGTCGATCGCCGCCCAGATCAAGGCGCTGGAGCTGGTGACGGCCGACGGTTCGGTGCTCACCTGCTCGGAGAAGGAGAACCCGGAGGTCTTCGCCGCCGCCCGTATCGGCCTCGGCGCGCTGGGCATCGTCACCGCGATCACCTTCGCCGTGGAGCCGATCTTCCTGCTGACCGCCCGCGAGGAGCCGATGAGCTTTGACCGGGTCACCAGCACCTTCGACGAACTCTGGGCCGAGAACGAGCACTTCGAGTTCTACTGGTTCCCGCACACCGGCAACACCAACACCAAGCGCAACAACCGCAGCGCCGGCCCCGAGCGGCCGGTGGGGCAGCTCAAGGGCTGGTTCGAGGACGAGTTCCTCTCCAACGGCGTCTTCCAGGTGGCCAACTGGGTCGGCCGGGCGGCGCCGGCCACGATCCCGGCGATCGCCCAGATCTCCAGCAAGGCCCTGTCCGCGCGCACCTACACGGACATCCCCTACAAGGTCTTCACGTCTCCGCGCCGGGTGCGCTTCATCGAGATGGAGTACGCCGTCCCGCGCGAGGCCGTCGTCGAGACGCTGCGCGAGCTGAAGGCGATGGTCGACCGCTCACGCCTGCGGATCAGCTTCCCCGTCGAGGTGCGCACCGCCCCGGCCGACGACATCACGCTGTCCACGGCATCGGGCCGGGACACCGCGTACATCGCCGTCCACATGTTCCAAGGCACCCCCTATCAGGCATACTTCACAGCCGCCGAGCGGATCTTCACCGCGCATGAGGGGCGACCCCACTGGGGCAAGGTGCACACCCGGGACGCGGAGTACTTCGCCCGGGCCTACCCGCGCTTCGGCGAGTTCACGGCGCTGCGGGATCGGCTTGACCCGGAACGGCGGTTCCAGAACGACTACTTGCGGAGGGTTCTGGGGTCGTAGCGGGCGTGGTGGCCTGCGTCCGGACAGTCACCGGTGCCACCCTCGGGCCCGGACACGTACCGGCGAAACCGCTGGTTCCGTTTCTGGTGAATCCGTGAAGTACGCCACGTTCGTGATCGAGAAATCCGGCCGGCGGCGGCCAAGTACGACCCCCGGAACGAAGTTGGGCGGCGCGGCAATCCACGCACGTGGTCCGAATGGAGTACTGTTGCGAGCCCTGGGTCCGGTCTCCCGCCAGGGTGTCCGGGGCCTTCAAGGACCGCCGGGAGGGGGCTTGTTGCACAGGGTGACGGATTTTGTCACTTAGCGTTGCGAATAGGTAACCGTGCCATAACGGCGATCCAGGGCCCACGCCCGACACGCCGGGCAACTCGGCAAGGTTGTGGCAGGCTGCACCCGGGCAGGCCACACTCGACTAGCGGAAGCAGCGACGCACGTGACGTCGGCAGGCACCACCCGGGAGGTCCCCATGCCCGAACTGCGTGTCGTGGCCGTCTCGAATGACGGCACACGGCTGGTGCTGAAGGCTGCGGACAGCACGGAGTACACGCTTCCGATTGACGAACGGCTCCGCGCCGCCGTGCGCGGCGACCGTCCCCGCCTCGGCCAGATCGAGATCGAGGTGGAGAGCCATCTCCGCCCGCGAGACATCCAGGCGCGGATACGTGCGGGTGCGACCGCGGAAGAGGTCGCCCAGATGGCCGGCATCCCCGTCGATCGCGTACGGCGGTTCGAGGGCCCCGTGTTGGCCGAGCGTGCCTTCATGGCCGAGCGCGCCCGGAAGACACCGGTGCGTCGCCCCGGCGAGAACTCCGGCCCGTTGCTCGGCGAGGCCGTGCAGGAACGGCTGGTGCTGCGCGGCGCCGAGAAGGACACCGTGCAGTGGGACTCCTGGCGCCGCGACGACGGCACCTGGGAGGTCCTGCTCGTCTACCGCGTCGCGGGCGAGCCGCACTCGGCGAGCTGGACGTACGACCCGCCCCGGCGGCTCGTCCAGGCCGTCGACGACGAGGCGCGTTCGCTCATCGGCGAGTCCGACGACCTCGGCACGCCCGAGCCCAGCTTCCCCTTCGTCCCGCGTATCGCACGGCTGCCGCGCGACCGCTCGGTGGAGCGTGCCCCGGAGCGGGAGCGGCCGGTCCTGCCGGCCCCGTCGCCGGAGCCTGCCGAGGAGAGCACGGGCGAGCGGGACTCGCTGACCAGCCTGCTGGAGGCGGTACCGAGCTTCAGGGGCGACCTCGTCGTGCCGGAGCGCCCGTCGCCGGAGCCGGCGGAGGAACCCGCCGAGCCGCCCGCGGCGGAGGAGCCCCCGGCTCCCGCCGCCTCGGCCGGGTCCGCCTATGCGGACGTCCTGATGCCGCGCTCCGTCGGCAGCCACCGCGACCGCCTCGTCGGCGCCACCGACCGCCAGGCCGAGGCCGACGGCGTCCGCCCCGGCCGCAGAGCGGCCGTCCCGAGCTGGGACGAGATCGTGTTCGGGACACGACGGAAGAAGCAGGAGTAGTACGCAACGCACGAAAACGACTGCCCGCAGCTGCCATAGCTGCGGGCAGTCGTGCCGCTGGGGCGGCACGGGTGCCCCGCCAGCGCAGGGCGAGCGCCCCCACCCCCAGCCGCAACGCCGGCTACTGCGGCGCCGGCCCCACCGCAACCGGCCGCGACGGATCCGACGACCACTCCGACCACGACCCCACGTACAGCGCCGCCGGAATCCCCGCGACCGCCAACGCCAGCACCTCATGCGCCCCGGAAACACCCGAGCCGCAGTACACGCCGACCTTCGCACCGTCGTGCGCCCCCAGCGCACCGAAGCGCGCCCGGAGCTCCTGCGCAGGCAGGAACCGCCCGTCCGCCCCCACGTTCTCGGTCGTAGGCGCCGACACCGCCCCCGGAATATGCCCGCCCACCCGGTCGATCGGCTCCACATCCCCGCGGTACCGCTCCGCCGCTCGAGCGTCGAACAACACACCGGAGCGGGCCAGCGCGGCAGCCGCGTCCGCGTCGAGGAACCCCTCAGGGTCGGGCACCGGCTGGAAATCGCCTTCCTCGGGCGTCGGCTCCTCCACCGACAGCGGGCCTTCCCACGCGGGCAGTCCCCCGTCGAGCACCCGCACGTCCGGATGCCCCGTCCACCCCAGCAGCCACCAGGCCCGGGCCGCAGCCCAGCCCTGCCCACCGTCGTACACGACGACCTGCCGCCCGGACGACACACCCGCCCGACGCATCGCGGCGCCGAAGCCGGCCAGGTCGGGCAGCGGATGCCGGCCCCGCTCGCCCGGCGCCCCCGCCAGTTCCCGGTCGAGGTCGACGAAGACCGCGCCGGGGATGTGCCCGGCCCGGTACTCGGCCCGCCAGTCGAACGGCGGCTCACCGGCCGCCTTGGCCACGCTCAACTGCCAACGGACGTCCAGCAGCACGGGCGGGTTCGCGCCCGCCAGGGCGCCCGCGAGTTCGGATGCGGAAATGATGGCGTTCATGGCCACCATCCTCGCCTACGGGGTGGCCGCATCGTCCATGTCCGACTACTCTGCTCGGCCGGACAGGTCCGATCACAAGGCGTACGGGATCGGGCACATGCTGTACAGCCGATCGACACCCGGGAGCAATCGCCTGGACAAGGCGAGAAACCGCAGATCGGGCATCCTCCAGGCACGGGCAGGCCGGGATGCGGCGGCACGCCCGGAGGGCGCGACACCGAGGGCGGTGCGAGCATCGGCACGGGGTCCGGAGAGCGCAGGCGGCACGGCCACCGCGAGGGGCCGAGGAGAGGGTGACGATGACCGAGGCACGGGGGCCGGCCGGCGGGAACGGCGAAGCACACGCCCGGTACACGCCTGGCACGCCCTGTTGGGTGAGTCTGATGGTGCACGGGGTGGCAGCGACCCAGGAGTTCTACGGATCGCTGTTCGGCTGGGAGTTCCGCCCCGGCCCCCAGCGGCTCGGCCCCTATGTGCGGGCGCTGCTCGACGGCCGCGAGGTGGCGGGCATCGGCCGGCTTCCTCCGGACCGGCACCTGCCGATCGCCTGGACCCCCTACTTCGCCTCCGACGACGTGGATCAGACGGCCGAGACGGTACGGCTGTGCGGCGGCACCCTCGGCGTGGGTCCGCTCGACGCGGAGGAGGCCGGGCGCCTCGCCATCTGTTCGGACCCCTCGGGTGCCGTCTTCGGCGTGTGGCAGGCGGCTGCGCACCGCGGCACCGGCATCGCCGGTGTGCCGGGCACCCCGGCCTGGCACGAACTGCGCACGTTGGAGTCCGAGAGCGTCGCCAAGTTCTACGAGACGGTGTTCGGTTACGACAAGGAGCCGGTCGTCTCCGCCGACTACGACTACCTCACCCTGCACCTCGAGGGCCGCCCGGTCGCCGGCATCCACGGCGTGGGCAACTCCCTTCCCCGCGACCGGGGTCCGCACTGGCTGACGTACTTCGAGGTCGCCGACATGGACACGGCGGTCGACCGGCTCGTCGATCTCGGCGGGCATGTCCTCAAACCGGCGGACGACAGCGCGCACGGGCGCGTGGCCACGGTGGCCGATCCGGAGGGCGCGAGGTTCTCGCTAATCCAGAGCGGGCGCTGAGGCGGAAGCGGACGACTCAGGCCGACGACACCGGCAGCACATCCGGCGACAGCGCGGCCGCGTGAGCCGTCGCGGCGGTCATACGGCGCTGGTGATGACGTCGGCACAGCACCTCGTACCCGATGGTGTCCGCCTGGTTGACGTCCCCGACGACGACCTGGGCGCCCTCGACGACCATCTCACCGCCGACCGTGCGTGCGTTGTGCGTGGCGCGGGCGCCGCACCAGCACAGGGCCTCGACCTGGAGCACCTCGACCCGGTCGGCCAGCTCCACCAGGCGCTGGGAGCCGGGGAAGAGCTTCGTACGGAAGTCGGTCGTGATGCCGAAGGCGTAGACGTCCAGGCCCAGATCGTCGACCACGCGCGCCAGTTGGTCGATCTGCTCCGGCGCCAGGAACTGCGCCTCGTCCGCGATGACGTAGTCGGCGCGGCCGCCCTGCGAGAGGCGGTCGACGAGGTACGCGTACAGGTCCATACCGTCGACGACCTCCACCGCGTCGGTCACCAGGCCGAGGCGCGAGGACAGTTTGCCCTCGCCGGCCCGGTCGTCGCGGGTGAAGATCATGCCCTGCAGCCCGCGCGCGGAGCGGTTGTGCTCGATCTGGAGAGCCAGCGTCGACTTCCCGCAGTCCATCGTTCCGGAGAAGAAGACCAGCTCGGGCATGGGGAGTTGAGCACCTTTCGGCGAAACGAGGGGGGCAGGGATGTCAGGAGCGTACTTCGAGCAGCGGGACCAGCTGCTCGGCGGGGGTCATCGAGCCGTGGTTGCCGACCATCGACGACTCCTTAGGCTCCCGCTCGGAGGCGATGATCAGCACGTCTTCGCGGGCGGCCGCGACCACGTCGCCGATGCGCGCGTACACGCGGTCGTCGCATGCGCCGGGTGGCCCGAACCAGCCCGCGGCGATCGCCTCGTCCCGCGAGGCCACCCAGAACTGCTCGCCGAGCACCTCACGCCAGCAGGTCAGTACGTCGTTCTCGGCGCCCGGCAGCGCGTACACGTGCCGCGCGCGGCCCTCGCCGCCCAGCAGGGCCACCCCGGCGCGCAGTTCCCAGTCCTCGTCGAAGTCGATGCGGTGCTGCTCGTCGAAGGGCACGTCGATCATGCCGTGGTCGGCGGTGACGTAGAGCGCGCTGCGCTGCGGGAGCTGCTCGGCCAGCCGCTGCACCAGCCGGTCGACGTACATGAGCTGGCCGCGCCAGGTGTCGGAGGCGACGCCGAAACGGTGACCGGAGCCGTCGAGTTCGGCGTAGTACGTGTAGACCAGGCTCCGGTCCCCGGCGGCGAGTTGCTCCGCGGCGAGGTCCATGCGCTCCTCGCCGGTCAGCCGCCCGTGGAACGTTCCGCCACTGAGCGCGACCTTGGTCAGCGGGGTGCTCTGGAAGGCGGGGGACGAGACCTGCGCGGCGTGCACACCCGCTTTCTGGGCCAGGTCGAAGATCGTGGGATACGGCTGCCAGGCGCGCGGCTCGGTCCACGGCTGCCAGCGCAGCTGGTTCATCAGCTCGCCGGTGGCCGGGTCACGCACGGTGTAGCCGGGCAGGCCGTGTGCGCTCGGGGGCAGGCCGGTGCCGACCGAGGCGAGGGACGTCGCGGTCGTCGCGGGGTATCCGGCGGTGAGGGGACGGCCCGTACCGCCACGGGAGGCGGCGAGCAGCGAGGTCATGAAGGGGGCCTCGTCCGGGTGCGCCCTGAGCTGCTCCCAGCCGAGGCCGTCGATCAGGAACACGCAGACCCGGTCGGCAGGGGTCAGTTCGGTGATCGTGGCGGTCATGCCCGGCACGCTCATGCCCGCGGCCAGCGTCGGCAGCAGGTCGGCGAGCGAGCCGGAGCCGTACTCGGGCCGGGGGGCGGAGTCGACGGCGAGGGGCTCGGGGTGGTCCTCCCAGGCGGCGGGCTGCGCCATCAGCGGTCGAGGTCCGCGGTCGCCTCGGAGACGGCCTGCGCGAAGGCGAGCGCCTGGCGCACCGTCTCCGGTCCGTCCCCGGCCTCGCTGACGCGCAGGCTGAGGTCGTCTGCCGTCGAACTGCCCGTGTAGCCGTGGTCGGCCTCACAGTTGGGGTCGCCGCAGGCGGCGGGCTCCAGATCGATGCGGGAGACCGCGCCCCAGCCGATGGTCAGCACGACCTCGCGCGGCAGCGTGCCCGGTGCGTACGACTCAGGGTTGGCGACGACGCGGCTGACGACCACGGACGAGATCCGGCCCAGCTTCACCGACTCCGTCGACGTCGTGGCGTACGGCGTCGGGGAGGTGCTGTCCGCGGCCTGCTCGTCGGTGTGGCTGACGATGAAGCGGTTGTCGGTGAGGACCAGCACCGTCACATGCCGCCGGACCTCGTTCTGGTCGAACGTCGTCTCCTGGTGGACCAGGTACGACCGGATGGGCTCGCCGCCCACGGCGGCCTCCACCGCCTCGGCCACGAGGGCCGGGTAGTAGCCGCTGCGCTCGATCGCCGCTCGCAGCCCCTGGGTCGTCGTACTGGTCTTGGCCATGAGGCCCATCCTACGGGGACCCACTGACTGCGAGGCACCGCTCGGTCACCCCGGGCCCCTCAGTACACCGGGAGCGTCCGCGGGCCGAGGTCGTCCCGGGCGGGGGGCGGGGCCAGGCGTACGGAGGCGCCGAGCACGCTCAGACCGTGCGGGGCGACGACGACCGGCTCCAAGGTGACCGCGACCACCTCGGGATGGTCGTCGACCAGCCGGGACACACGCAGCAACAGCTCCTCCAGGGCGGGGGTGTCGACGGGCGTCGAACCGCGCCAGCCGAACAGCAGCGGTGCCGTACGGATCGAACGGATCAGCGAGGTCGCCTCGCGGTCGGTGACCGGGATCAGCCGGTGCGCCGTGTCGCCGAGCAGCTGGGAGGCCGCCCCGGCCAGCCCGAAGGAGAGCACCGCTCCGGCCGCCGGATCGATCACCGTCCGTACGACCGTGTCCACGCCGCGCGGGGCCATCCGCTGTACCACCGGCCGCAGCTCCTCGGGCGTCCCGAACAGCTCCGTCAACTCGGTGTACGCCCGTCGCAGTTGCTCATCGTCCGCCAGATCCAGGCGTACGCCGCCGAGGTCCGCACGGTGACGCAGGTGCGGGGCGGTGGCCTTGAGGGCCACGGGGTAGCCGAGGGTGCGGGCGGCTGCTGCCGCGGCGTCGGGGGTGGGGGCGGGCAGGGCGCGGTGGACGCTGATCCCGTACTTCCCGAGCAGCTCGCACGTCTCCTCCGTACCGAGCGTGAGCCCCTGCCCGCGCGCGAGCAGCCCGCCGATCAGCTCGGCGGCGCCCTTCTCGTCGATGTCCTCGTACTCGGGCACCTTCCCGGGCTCGGCGGCGTCCCGCCGCCACTGCGCGTACTTGACGACTTCGGCGAGTGCACGGACGGCACGCTCGGCCGCGGGGTAGGCAGGGATATGTCCTTCCCAGCCGCGGGCAGTCGTGCCGCCCGGGGCGGCACGGGTGGGCGCTGGGGGTCCCCCCTCTGGGGGAGGCGCCCCGCCAGCGCCGGGCCGCGCGACCCACCCCCGCCCAGCAGCAACGCCAGGACCACTGGAAGAGGCCTGTGGCGCAGTACTCGCCGCAGCCGACAACGCCTCCGCCAGCCCCCCGAGCTCCACATGCACCACCAGCACCGGCTTGGAAGGAGCCGCAGCCGCAGCCGACCGCAATGCCTCCGCCAACGCCGCATCCCCCACCGACGCCTCCCCGATCGCCGGTATCGCGGTCACCACGACGGAGTCGCACGTGTCGTCCGCCAGCGCCCGCGACAACGCCGCCTGGAAGTCCTCCGCCGAAGCCCCCGTCGTGAGGTCCAGCGGAGGATGCGGCCGCAACCCCTCGGACAGACACGCGTCGTACGTCAGCAGCCCCAGCGACTCGGAGTTCCCCAGGATCGCCACCCGCGGCCCCGCCGGCAGTGGCTGCCGCGCCAGCAGCAGCCCCGCGTCGACCAGCTCGGTGATCGTGTCCACCCGGATCACGCCGGCCTGCCGCAGCAGCTCGGACACGGTGGCGTGCGGCAGCCGCGTCGCCCGTACGGCGTGGCCCTGCGGCGCGGCACCTCCGTGGCGCGCGCCCTGCACCACGACGAGCGGCTTCGCCGCCGCCGTCCGTCGCGCGAGGCGGGTGAACTTGCGCGGGTTGCCGATGGACTCCAGGTACATCAGGACGACGTCGGTGTCCGGATCGTCGTACCAGTACTGGAGTACGTCGTTGCCGGACACGTCCGCCCGGTTGCCGGACGAGACGAACGTCGACACACCCGTGACCCCGGTGACTCCGCCGCCACGCCGGTGCAGCCGGGACAGCAGTGCGATGCCGATGGCCCCGGACTGCGCGAAGAGCCCGATCCGTCCGGGGCGCGGCATCTCGGGGGCCAGAGAGGCGTTGAGGCGGACGTCCGGGGAGGTGTTGATGATTCCGAAGGCGTTCGGCCCGATGATCCGCATGCCGTACGCGCGCGCGTGCCGCACGAGCGCACGCTGGCGATCCCGTCCGTCGGGGCCGCTCTCGGCGTAGCCGGCGGAGATCACGACGAGGCCCTGCACTCCGTGCTCGCCGCACTCGGTGACCACCTCGGGCACGTACTCCGCGGGGACGGCAACGACGGCGAGGTCGACGGGCCCGTCGATGTCGCGCACCGAGCGGTACGCCGGCACGCCGTCGAGTTCCTTGACGCCCTCGGGCAGGGCCCTGTTCACGGCGTACAGACTGCCGGTGAAGCCGGCCTCCCGGATGTTGCCGAGGACGCTGCGGCCCACGCCGCCGGGCGTGCGGCCCGTGCCGACGACGGCGATGGAGCCGGGCGCCAGCAGCCGCCGTACCGACCGTGCCTCGGCGCGCTGCTCCCGCGCGCGTTGCACGGCGAGCGAACGGTCCGTGGGTTCGAGGTCGAACTCCAGGCGTACGACGCCGTCCTCGAAGCTGCGCTTCTGGGTGTATCCGGCGTCCGTGAACACCTTGATCATCTTGCTGTTGGCGGGCAGCACCTCGGCGGCGAAGCGGCGGATGCCGCGTTCACGGGCGACGGCGGCGATGTGTTCCAGGAGGGCGGAGGCGACACCGCGGCCCTGGTGGGCGTCCTGCACCAGGAAGGCGACCTCGGCCTCGTCGGCAGGCGCGGAGGCGGGCAGGCCGTCGGCGCCTATGCGGTCATAGCGTACGGTGGCGATGAACTCGCCGCCGATGGTGGCCGCGAGTCCCACCCGGTCCACAAAGTCGTGGTGAGTGAAGCGGTGGACGTCCTTGGCGGACAGGCGCGGGTAGGGCGCGAAGAAGCGGTAGTACTTCGACTCGTCCGAGACCTGCTCGTAGAAGCTGACCAGGCGCTCGGCGTCATCAACGGTGATGGGGCGGATGCGCGCGGTGCCGCCGTCGCGCAGCACCACGTCGGCTTCCCAGTGGGCGGGGTACTCGTGCCGCTCCGACGAGCTCTGCATGCGCCCCAGAGTACGGCTCGCGTACGACAACGGCGCGAGGCAGTCTGTGCAAGGACGGGAGTCGGACCGAGGCCGCGGTCCGACGCCACCTCCGGACGGGACGAAGGACCGCACCGGGCATGCTTCACGATATGGGAAACTGGTCTAGACAACCCTGAACACCTGAAGGGCAGCATCACATGGCTGAGCGCCGCGTCAACGTCGGCTGGGCCGAGGGCCTCCACGCCCGCCCCGCCTCCATCTTCGTCCGAGCCGCCACGGCCGCAGGCGTCCCGGTGACGATCGCCAAGGCCGGGGGCAACCCCGTCAACGCGGCCTCCATGCTGGCCGTTCTCAGCCTGGGCGCCGAGGGCGGCGAGGAGATCGTCCTGGCCTCCGACGCCGACGGCGCCGACGCGGCCCTCGACCGCCTGGCCAAGCTGGTCTCCGAGGGCCTCGAGGAGCTGCCCGAGACCGTCTGACCGCCCGCACAGCGGTCAGTGAAGCCGCGTCGCCCTTCCCGGGCGGCGCGGCTTCGCCATTTCCGCAGCGGGCTCATGCGTTTGCCGCCAGCGGCTTCGCGTCTTTCCCGCAGCAGCCTCACGCCTTTTCCACGGCGGGCGTGACGCAATTCACGCGGGCACACCTGTGACGCGCGGACGTTAATTCCCGGCGCGCCAGAAAAGGGCAGCGGAAATACACCGCCACCGAATATCTCCTCTTTGTATACGGCGCATATGTTAATGCCGCAGGCTGGACATGTTTACGGGGTGTTGCGAAGTCCTCACACGGTCGGTGCGATCCTGGCCGCCGACGAACCGGAGCCGGTGCGCGGCGGTCGCGCGCTCGGTGTGCAGCGCCGTGATGGCCCGCGCGCGCTCGCCGTCGCCGCGCGCCACGGCGTCCACGATCGCGCCGTGCTCCGTCCAGGACTCCGCGGGGCTGGCCGGCGCCTCCACGGCGTACATCCAGGCGATCTTGTGCCGCAGCTGGGTCAGCATCGCGATCAGCGCGGGGCTGCCGGAGGCCTGGGCGAGCGTCTCGTGGAACCAGCCGCCCAGCGAGCGCAGATCCTCGCTGTTGCCCCTCCTCGCCCGCTCCTGGCCCAGCCGGACGAGACCGCGCAGGACCTTCAGATGGGCCTCGGTGCGCCGCTGGGCGGCCCGGGCGGCGCCGAGCGGCTCCAGCAGCATGCGCATCTCCAGCAGGTCGGAGGCCTCCTGCTCGGTGGGCTCCGCGACGCACGCGCCCGCGTGCCGCCGGGTCACCACGAAACCCTCCGCTTCCAGGGTGCGCAGGGCCTCCCGGACGGGGACGCGCGAGACGCCGTAGCGGCGCGCGAGGAGTTCCTCGGTGAGCCGGCCGCCACGCTCGTAGACACCCGCGACGATGTCGTCCCGGATCGCCGTGCACACCGAGTGCGCCGGAATACGCATGACCGACCTCCGCCTTAATCCCCGTGAAACGTCGACGATTGACGTGTGTTCAGTGACTCTATTGCAAAGAGCCGGAATTTCCGATGGCGGGCCGGAATCCATGGATATTTTTTGGACAAACAGACCCCTGAAACGCCGAAAGCCCCGGCTCGGGGAGCCAGGGCTTCGGGCAGCGCAGCCGCCTGTCGTCAGACGCTCACACCGTGCGAGCGGAGGTAGGCCAGGGGGTCGATGTCCGAGCCGTACTCGGCGGTCGTACGGGCCTCGAAGTGCAGGTGTGCTCCGGTGACGTTGCCGGTGGCGCCGGAGAGGGCGATCTGCTGTCCCGGGGTGACCGTCTGGCCGACCGAGACGGCGATGGACGACAGGTGGCCGTACTGGGTGTACGTACCGTCGTTCATCTTGATCACGACTTGATTGCCGTACGCCCCGCCCCAGCCGGCCTCGACGACGGTGCCGGAGCCGACCGCGTGGACGGGCGTGCCGCTCGTGGCGTGGAAGTCGACACCGGTGTGGCTGCCGGAGGACCACAGGGAGCCGCCGGACTGGTAGCCGGTGGAGACATAGGAGCCGGTGATGGGCAGCACATAGGTGTTGAGTCGCTTGCGCTCGGCCTCACGGGCGGCCCGCTCCTTGGCCTCGCGCGCCTCCTTGGCCCGCTCCTCCGCGCGCTTCTCGGCGGCCGCTTCGGCCGCCTTCTCGGCGGCGGCCTCCTCGGCGGCCTGCTGCTGGGCGGCCGCCTGAGCGTCGATCTGGTCGGCGACCGAGTCGCCGATGGTGACGACCGGCAGCAGGCCGGTCTGCTCGAGCGCCGGCTCGGCGGCGAGCGCGGGGGCGGCCAGGGTGCCGACGACGCCGGTGGTGGTGAGCGCGGCGACGCCCGCGGCGCGGGCGGTGCTGCGCTGTATCCGGCTGGGACGACGATGCTTCCCGGTGGCGCGGGTGAACGCCATGAAGTGGCTGGTCCTTTCCTTCCTTCTCGCCTACCGGGTTAGCTGACGGGTTCGGAGCAGGAAGGTCTCCTACGGACCCCCTCGCTGCGCGCGGGCGTCCGATTCACCCCAGGGACTGCATCGTTGGGTCCCCGGCTCCCCTGGCTCGCGCCGTTCGGGGACTCGGCGATGGCTGTCCGGTGCCGCGGGCGCGGCGCACTGCCTGACGGACAGCCCGGAAGACGCTAAACGGGGCATCTTTCAATCCCCAAACAGAACACGGCTTTTGTAGCGCATGCCACAGGTCAGACAGGCAGCCTCTCCCTCAATTGGGACATAAAGGGGCCCTGGTGACTCTTTCGTCACCAGGGCCCCTACGCGCGCGTGCCGCTGTCAGGCCTTCTACTCGGCCGTGACGACGGTGACTTCGCCGATGCCGAGGGCCGCGACAGGCTCCTTGATCTGCGCCGCATCGCCGACGAGGACGGTCACGAGACGGTCCACCGGGAAGGCGTTGACGACCGCCGCGGTGGCCTCGACGGTGCCCGTCGCGGCGAGCTGCTGGTACAGCGTCGCCTGGTAGTCGTCGGGCAGGTGCTGCTCGACCTGGTCGGCCAGCGTGCTCGCGACGGCCGCCGCGGTCTCGTACTTGAGCGGCGCCACCCCGACGAGGTTCTGTACGGCGACGTCCCGCTCGGGATCGGTCAGACCCTGCTCGGCGAGTGTGCGCAGCACCGTCCAGAGGTCCTGCAGGGCGGGACCGGTGTTCGGCGTGTCGACGGAGCCGCTGATGGCGAGCATCGCGGCGCCGCTGCCGTCGGGCGCCGAGCGCAGCACCTGGCCGAACGCGCGCACTCCGTAGGTGTAGCCCTTCTCCTCGCGCAGGACACGGTCCAGGCGGGAGGTGAGGGTGCCGCCCAGGCAATACGTGCCGAGCACCTGGGCAGGCCACACGCGGTCGTGCCGGTCGGAGCCGACGCGGCCGATCAGCAGCTGGGTCTGCACGGCGCCGGGGCGGTCCACGATGACGACCCGGCCGGTGTCGTCGGCGGTCACCGGCGGCACGGGGCGCGGCTGGGCCGGGGCACCGGTCCAGGCGCCCAGGGTGTCACCGAGCAGCGCGTCGAGGTCGACGCCGGTGAGGTCGCCGACGACGACTGCGCTGGCCGTGGCGGGCCGGACGTGCTTCTCGTAGAAGGCGCGCACGGCCGCGGAGTCGATGGCGGCGACCGTCTCCTCGGTGCCCTGGCGCGGGCGCGACATGCGCGAGGTCGCCGGGAACAGCTCCTTGGAGAGCTCCTTGGCGGCACGGCGGGACGGATTGGCCAGCTCGTGCGGGATCTCGTCGAGGCGGTTGCGCACGAGCCGCTCGACCTCGCTGTCGGCGAATGCGGGCGCCCTGAGGGCGTCGGCGAGCAGGCCGAGGGCCTTGGCCAGACGGGAGGCGGGGACCTCCAGGCTCAGGCGGACGCCGGGGTGGTCGGCGTGCGAGTCGAGGGTGGCGCCGCAGCGCTCCAGCTCGGCGGCGAACTCCTCGGCGGAGTGCTTGTCGGTGCCCTCGGAGAAGGCCCGCGCCATGATCGTGGCGACGCCGTCGAGGCCGGTCGGCTCGGCCTCCAGGGGCGCGCCCAGGAGCACCTCGACGGCGACGACCTGCTGGCCGGGGCGGTGGCAGCGCAGGACCGTCAGGCCGTTGTCGAGCGTCCCGCGCGTGGGCGCCGGGAAGGCCCACGGCCTGGCCTCGCCCGCCCGGGGCTGGGGGTGGAACTCCATCGTGGCGAGCTCGGTCACTGGGCCGCCTCCTCGTTGTTGTCGTCGGTGGCTTCGGTGGCGTCGGCGGCGGTCGGCTCGTAGACGAGCACCGCGCGGTTGTCGGGGCGCAGGCGGGCCTTGGCGACCTCCTGGACCTCTTCGGCCGTGACGTCCAGCACGCGCTGGACGGCGGTCAGGGCCAGCTGCGGGTCGCCGAACAGCACGGCGTACCGGCACAGTTCGTCGGCGCGGCCGGCGACCGTGCCGAGCCGGTCCAGCCACTCGCGCTCCAACTGGGCCTGGGCGCGCTCCATTTCCTCGGCCGTGGGGCCCTCCTCGGCGAACCGGGCGAGCTCCTCGTCGATGGCGGCCTCGATGACCGGCACCTCGACGTCACCGGAGGTCTTCACGTCCAGCCATCCCAGGGAGGGCGCTCCGGCCAGCCGCAGCAGGCCGAACCCGGCCGCCACGGCCGTACGGTCACGCCGTACGAGCCGGTTGTAGAGGCGGGACGACTCGCCGCCGCCGAGGACGGTGAGGGCCAGGTCGGCCGCGTCGCACGCGCGCGTGCCGTCGTGCGGGAGCCGGTAGGCGGCCATCAGGGCGCGCGCCGGGACCTCCTCCTCGACGATCTCGCGCAGCTGCTCGCCGATGATCTCGGGCAGCGCGCCGTCGCGCGGGGCGGGCTTGCCGTCGTGGGAGGGGATGGAGCCGAAGTACTTCTCGATCCAGGCGAGCGTCTGCTCCGGGTCGATGTCACCGACGACGGACAGCACCGCGTTGTTGGGCGCGTAATACGTGCGGAAGAACGCGCGTGCGTCCTCCAGGGTCGCGGCGTCCAGGTCGGCCATCGAGCCGATGGGCGTGTGGTGGTACGGGTGGCCCTCCGGGTAGGCGAGGGCGGTCAGCTTCTCGAAAGCGGTTCCGTAGGGAACGTTGTCGTAGCGCTGACGGCGCTCGTTCTTGACGACGTCCCGCTGGTTCTCCATGGACTCGTCGTCGAGGGCCGCGAGCAGCGAGCCCATCCGGTCGGCCTCCAGCCAGAGGGCGAGCTCCAGCTGGTGGGTGGGCATGGTCTCGAAGTAGTTGGTGCGCTCGAAGCTGGTGGTGCCGTTCAGCGAGCCGCCGGCGCCCTGCACCAGCTCGAAGTGCCCGTTGCCCTTCACCTGCGCGGAGCCCTGGAACATCAGGTGCTCGAAAAGGTGAGCCAGACCGGTACGTCCCTTGACCTCGTGGCGCGAGCCGACGTCGTACCAGAGGCACACCGCCGCGACCGGGGTCAGGTGGTCCTCGGAGAGCACCACGCGCAGGCCATTGGCCAGGCGGTGCTCGGTCGCTGTCAGGCCGCCGGAGCCTGCCTGGGCTGTGGCCGTGTGACCCATGGGCATGTACGTCCCTTCGATCGCGGTGCGGTCGGTGAAACCGCCGATTTCTTGCCGTCCTGCCACTGTATGCAAGCGCGCCGACCAGGTGTGAAGTTCCCGGAGCCCGTACGCCGAGAGCGAGAAGCGGGTCACCCGGCGCGAGGCGTAGCCTGCGGGCAGCGCGGGGCCGGGCAGCCGACGACGGGGTCCAGGGTCCGCGTTGTCAGTGGCGCGGTCCACAATGGACCGCGTCAGATCCGTCGAACGCTTCAGCAAGCGTGAGCCGAAGGGGCGCGACAGCGACCTGAGCGCCCCCGTAGGCGAGCGACCAGAAACCAGGAGGAGCCGGCAGCGATGGCCCGCCGCAGCACGAAGACCCCGCCGCCCGACGACTCGTACGAGGAGCGGATCCTCGACATCGACGTCGTGGACGAAATGCAGGGCTCCTTCCTCGAGTACGCGTACTCGGTCATCTACTCCCGGGCCCTGCCGGACGCCCGTGACGGTCTCAAGCCCGTCCACCGCCGCATCGTCTACCAGATGAACGAGATGGGCGTACGCCCCGACCGCGGCTATGTGAAGTGCGCCCGCGTCGTCGGCGAGGTCATGGGTAAGTTGCACCCCCACGGCGACGCCTCCATCTACGACGCCCTGGTGCGCATGGCCCAGCCCTTCTCCATGCGTGTGCCGCTGGTCGACGGCCACGGCAACTTCGGCTCGCTGGGCAACGACGACCCGCCGGCCGCGATGCGGTACACCGAGTGCCGCATGGCCGAGGCCACGAGCCTGATGACGGAGTCGATCGACGAGGACACGGTCGACTTCACCCCGAACTACGACGGCCAGGAGCAGGAGCCGGTGGCCCTGCCCGCCGCCTTCCCGAACCTGCTGGTCAACGGCTCCTCGGGCATCGCGGTCGGTATGGCGACCAACATGCCGCCGCACAACCTGCGCGAGGTCGTCGCGGCCGCCCGCCACCTGATCAGGCACCCGAACGCCGATCTCGACGCCCTGATGCGCCACGTCCCGGGCCCCGACCTGCCCACCGGAGGCCGGATCGTCGGCCTGTCCGGGGTCCGCGACGCCTACGAGACGGGCCGCGGCACGTTCAAGATGCGGGCGACGGTGTCCGTGGAGGACGTGACGGCGCGCCGCAAGGGCCTCGTCGTCACCGAGCTGCCCTTCGCCGTCGGTCCGGAGAAGGTGATCGCGAAGATCAAGGACCTGGTCGGCTCGAAGAAGCTCCAGGGCATCGCCGACGTCAAGGACCTCACCGACCGTGAGCACGGGCTGCGCCTGGTGATCGAGATCAAGAACGGTTTCGTGCCGGAGGCGGTCCTTGAGCAGCTCTACAAGCTGACGCCCATGGAGGAGTCCTTCGGCATCAACAACGTCGCGCTGGTGGACGGCCAGCCCCTCACGCTGGGCCTGAAGGAGCTCCTGGAGGTTTATCTCGACCACCGCTTCGAGGTCGTGCGCCGCCGCTCGGAGTTCCGCCGCGGCAAGAAGCGCGACCGGCTGCACCTGGTCGAGGGCCTGCTCACGGCGCTGGTGGACATCGACGAGGTGATCCGCCTGATCCGCTCCAGCGAGAACTCCGCGCAGGCGAAGGAACGCCTGATGGAGCGTTTCGCGCTGAGCGAGATCCAGACCCAGTACATCCTGGACACACCGCTGCGCCGCCTCACCAAGTACGACCGCATCGAGCTGGACGCCGAGAAGGACCGGCTCACCGCGGAGATCGCGGAGCTGACCCGGATCCTCGAGTCGGACGCGGAGCTGCGCAAGCTGGTCTCCTCCGAACTGGCTGCGGTGGCCAAGAAGTTCGGCACCGAGCGGCGTACGGTCCTGCTGGAGTCCGCGGCGACCCCGGCCGCGGCCGTACCGCTCCAGGTGGCGGACGACCCGTGCCGGGTGCTGCTGTCCTCGACGGGCCTGCTGGCCCGCACGGCGAACGGCGAGCCGTTCGCAGAGGACGCCGACGCCCGGCGCACCAAGCACGACGTGATCGTCTCGGCGGTGCCGGCCACGGCCCGCGGCGAGGTGGGTGCGGTCACCTCGGCCGGCCGCCTGCTCCGGATCAACGTCGTCGACCTTCCGCAGCTCCCGGACACGGCGACGGCCCCGAACCTCTCCGGAGGCGCGCCGCTCGCCGAGTTCGTCTCCCTGGAGGACGACGAGACGGTCGTCTGTCTGACCACGCTCGACGAGTCCTCCCCCGGCTTGGCACTCGGCACGGAACAGGGCGTCGTCAAGCGCGTGGTCCCCGACTACCCGGCCAACAAGGACGAGCTGGAGGTCATCACGCTCAAGGAGGGCGACCGGATCGTCGGCGCGGTCGAGCTGCGCACCGGCGAGGAGGACCTGGTCTTCATCACGGACGACGCGCAGCTGCTGCGCTTCCAGGCCTCGCAGGTCCGCCCCCAGGGCCGCCCGGCAGGCGGTATGGCGGGCATCAAGCTGACGGACGGTGCCAAGGTCATCTCCTTCACCGCGGTCGACCCGGCGGCAGAGGCGGTCGTCTTCACGGTCGCAGGCTCGCGCGGCACGCTGGACGACTCCGTCCAGACGACCGCGAAGCTGACCCCGTTCGACCAGTACCCGCGCAAGGGCCGCGCCACCGGCGGCGTACGCTGCCAGCGGTTCCTGAAGGGCGAGGACTGCCTGTCCTTCGCCTGGGCGGGCGCCACCCCGGCGCGGGCCGCGCAGAAGAACGGCTCGCCGACCGACCTCCCCGAGCTCGACCCGCGCCGGGACGGCTCGGGAGTGTCGCTGGCGAAGCCGGTGGCGTCGGTGGCGGGGCCGGTTTAGGACGACGGTTCGGACGGATCGCCGGAATCCGGTTCCTCGGAGTTCTGGACGTAGCGCAGGACGCCCCACATGCCTTGCTCGTCGGCGTGTGAGGCGTCGCTCTTGCACGCCTGAAGTTCCTTGCCGAGGGTGTGGGCGTCGATGTCGGAGCCGATGAGGACGAGCTGGGTGACACGGTCCGCGCCGGTGGCCCAGGGCTCGGGGTAGAAGCGCAGGAACCGGCCGACGGCGTGCACGAGGTAGCGGTTGCGGGGGTCATGGGCGCCGAAGTCGACGTACCCCTTGATCCGGTACAGCCCCTCGGGCCGGCTGTCGAGGAACTCCATCCACCTGCGCGGGTTCAGCGGCGCTTCGGAGACGAAGGACAGGCTGTCGTAGGCGGTGTGCAGATGGTCGCCGTGCTCGTCCTCGTGATCGTGGTCGTGCAGGTCGTCGAAGGACAGCTGCCCGATGCGCTCCTGCGACGGTCGGCAGTCGAAGAGGAACTCCGGATCGATGCGGCCGTACGTCGCCGGGACGACGGCGGCACCGTCGGTGAGGGAGCGGACGAGGGCGAGGGCGTGTCCGGCGCCGGGCGTCCTGTCGATCTTGTTGACCACGACGAGGTCGGCCAGGCCGAGGTGCCGGTCGATCTCGGGGTGCTTCGCACGGGTGTCGTCGAACTCGGCGGCGTCCACGACCTCGACGAGGCCGCCGTAGACCACGCGGGGATTCTCGCTGGCCAGCACCATGCGCACCAGCTCCTGTGGCTCGGCGAGTCCGCTGGCCTCGATGACGATGACGTCGATACCGGCGCCGGGCCGTGCCAGCCGTTCGAGGTAGACATCCAGCTCACTGGCGTCGACGGCACAGCACAGGCACCCGTTGCCCAGGGAGACCGTGGAGTCCCCCAGCGCACCGGCCACGGCCATCGCGTCGATCTCGATGGCCCCGAAGTCGTTCACGATCGCGCCGATACGGCTGCCGCCGCTGCGGTGGAGGAGATGGTTGAGGAGCGTCGTCTTGCCGGAGCCCAGGAATCCGGCGAGTACGACGACCGGGATCTGCTGCGGGCTCGGGTGCTCCCCCACCGTGCGACCTCTCTCACGCCTACGCGTGCACCGGTTCGCGGTCCGGCGCACCCTACGAGGATTGAATGCCGCCCCAGGATACGAGCACGAAGAATCCCCGCGAAGTGAACGATTGTTAGCAGCGCTTGCGGGGCAGACGTTCGGCAAGGCGCCGGTTCGTGCGACCCTCGCTTCCTTCCGTGCGCCTCCTCTCCGCCTCCCCGCCGATCAGAGCCGCTCGGCACTCTGGGAGACGGCAAGCGCCGCCCACCGCTCGCCGGTCCCCTCCAGTCGACCCGCACCCCGACGACCGGCGGACGGCCGCCTGATTCGGGGGTTGACATGACCACACGGAAGAACACCGCGGGGAGGCTGGCCTCCGCCGCAGCCGGTCTGATGCTCGCGACCGCCACGGTGACGCTGGTTGCCCGCCAGCGGCGTCTTGAGGAGGCCCGCCTGCAAGTGAAGCGACTGGAACTGGAAGAACTCGCGTCCCGCCGCACGACGATCGCTCATCAGCAGCGCATGCACTGGGAACTGTTGTCCAAGGCGATCGACGATCCCTCGCTGGCCGCGGTGATCGACACCTACGACAAGAGCATCCCTGCGGAGAAGCGACGCCAGTTCTTCTACGCGAACGCCTGGTACGTCAACCTCTACCACCTCTACGAAGCAGGAATCCTGGACCAGGAGGAGCTGTTCGGACGCCTGCGCGAGATCTTCCAGAGTCCCCTCCTCCGGGAGTACTGGGAGGCCTCGAGGGCCCAGCGCGCGACTCTGAAGCAGTCGTCCGACGAGGCGAGGATCGGGCTGATGGTCGACGGTCTCATCAGAGACCTCGACGAAGCCGACACCGACGAGTGGTGGGTGGTGGGCAACCCGCCATCGACCTGATGACCGGGCAGCGTGTGACCGCTTGATCACACGCACGGCCGATATCACGGGAGCATGATCACCACGCTGCCGTATGTCACATGGGTCAACTCTTGGGACACCACGGCCCTGCTGAGCGAGTTTGGGCCCCTTGAGGCAGCCGCACCTGTCAGAATGCAGCGCGATACAGTGCCCGAACCTCCGTAAGGACCGGTACCCCTTGAAGATCGTGCGCCGCATCGGTGTGCCTCCGAGCGCCCGTGGCAGTACCTCGGGAGCCAACTGCCCTGACCTCTTCGAGCTGAGCGACGGCAATTTCGCCGTCATCGGCACGGAGGCCACCGAGGCGCTGGAGCGTGAACTGCCTGCCGACGCCTCCCGCGCGGACTACGAGCGCATCGTGATCGTGAGCCGGGAGACCCTGATTCGCGCCAAGGCGGACATCCCCGACGCCTGACATCACCGCACGAGATCGCGTCCACCCCAGACTCGTGCCGTCCATCGCCCCGGCCGCCCGCAACCGTTGAGCGAACCGGAGCCCGTCGGGCGAGCAGACCGGCATCCCGCGCCTGCTCGATCCCCCCACCGATGAGGCCTGGCGTCGGAACGACACCAGGCCGCACGCGTTCGTCAGGCCGCCTCCGGCACCTTGACCGGCGCCCCCGGCCCCACGTACCGCGCCGCCGGGCGGATGATCTTCGGGTCTTGCGCCTGTTCCAGGATGTTGGCGCTCCAGCCCACCACCCGCGCCGCCGCAAAAGTCGGTGTGAACATCTCGCGAGGCAAGCCGCAGAGCTCCATCACCACCCCCGCGTAGAACTCGACGTTGGTGTGCAGTTCACGGCCGGGCTTGAGTTCGGCGAGGATCGCCTCCACCCGGCGCTCGACCTCCACCGCGAAGTCCACCAGAGGACCGCCGAACTGCTGAGCAATGCCGCGCAGCATGCGGGAGCGAGGATCCTCCGTACGGTAGACGGGGTGGCCGAAACCCATGATGCGGTCGCCGGCGAGGACACGTTCCCGGATCCACGAGTCGATTCGGTCCACCGTGCCGATCGCGTCCAGCGTGTCCAGCGCCCGACTGGGCGCACCCCCGTGCAGCGGGCCGGACAGCGCTCCCACCGCTCCCACGAGACATGCCGCGACGTCGGCGCCGGTGGACGCGATGACCCTGGCGGTGAAGGTTGATGCATTGAATCCGTGATCAATGGTTGAGATCAGGTATTGCTCGATCGCCCGCGCCCGCTGCGGGTCCGGCTCCGAGCCCGTCAACATGTAGAGGTAGTTCGCCGCATACGGCAGGTCCTCGCGGGGCGGCACCGGCTCAAGTCCCTTCCCCAGCCGGTGCAACGCCGTGAGTACGGTCGGTACCGCCGCGGCAGCCACGACGGTGTCCGCGCGGCGCCGGTCCGCGTCGATGTCGTACACGGGGGGGAAGTCCTGCGCCGCGCCCAGCAGGGACAGCGCCGTACGCAGCCCGGCGAGCGGGCCGGAACGTCCGCCGGCCGCCGCGATGGCGGGCAGCGCCGCCGACACCTCGTCGGGCAACCGCCGCAGCGCCGCCGTCTCGGCAGCGAAGGCGGCACCTCGTTCGCCGTCCGGCAGCTCGCCGTGGACCAGGAGATGCCAGACGTCCTCGAACGCGCGGGATTGTGCGAGTTCGACGGCGGAGTACTGGCGGTAGTGGTAAAAGCCCTCGAGACCCCGTACGTCACCGATCTGGGTGTCGGTCACGACGACACCCGCGAGTCCCCGCGGTACGTCGACAGAGGTGGCTGCGGACCTGTTGACGGACATGATTTCCTCCCTGAACTTGATTTGACTGTCTATGCTTGACTAATTGCTGTCAATATTGACTCAATCAATGTGTCGTCCAGGCGGATACGGTGACCCCATGCACGATCAAGAACCGGACCCCGTCCGGCGGGAACAGCGGCTGAGCACCAAGGAGGCCGCCGAACTGCTCGGCGTGAAGCCCGAGACCGTGTACGCCTACGTGAGCCGCGGTCAGCTCAGCAGCGAACGCGTGCCCGGCGGCCGGGGCAGCACGTTCGACGCCGCCGAGGTGGAGGCGCTCGCTCGGCGCAACAGGCGGGAGACCGGAGGGAATCCGGGCACCGGCACCGATCTGTCCGTACGCACCCGCATCACGCTCATCGACAAGGACCGGTACTACTTCCGGGGTGTCGACGCGACCGAGCTGGCCGCACGCCACTCCTACGAGGAGATCGCCGAGTGGCTGTGGACCGGACACCTGCGCCCGGGCGTCACTTTCGATGCACCCGAGGCATCCGTCTCCGTCGCCCGCCGCGCCGTCGACGCCCTGCCCGAACACACCGGCGCCACCGACCGGCTGCGCGTCGCCGTGATCGCCGCGGCAACCGCGGACCCCCTGCGCTTCGACCTCTCCGAGGAAGCCGTGCTGGGTACGGCACGCGTCCTGATCCCCACCGTCGTCGCCGCACTCCCGCCCGTGCGACGCACCCACCGCGGCGAGGGCCCGCTGGCGCACCGCCTGTGGGCGCGGCTCAGCGGGCGGGACCCCGACGAGGCGTCGCTGCGCGCCCTGGACACCGCTCTCGGCCTGCTCGTCGACCACGACCTGGCCGCGTCGACGCTCGCGGTGCGCGTGGCGGCGTCGGCCCGCGCACACGCCTACGCCGCCGTCTCCGCCGGGCTCGGCGTGATCGAGGGCCCCCTGCACGGGGCGGCCAGCGGGCTCGCCCATCGGATGCTGCTCGACGTCCTCGACCAGGGCGACGCAGCGCCCGTGGTCGCGGAGGAGCTCCGGGCCGGCCGCCGCATCCCGGGGCTCGGGCACCGGCTCTATCCCGGCGAGGATCCACGCGCGCGTGCCCTGTTCCGCCTCCTGGAGGACATCCCCCAGGCAGCGCCCGCCCTGGCCGCCGCACGGGACGTGGCGGCCACCGCCGCCCGCCACACCCCGCTGCACGCCAACGTCGACCTGGCACTGGCCGTGCTCACCACGTCCTGCGCGATGCCGGCCACGGCCGGGGAGACGATCTTCGCAGTGGCCCGTACGGCGGGCTGGATCGCCCACGCGCTGGAGGAGTACCGGGAGCGGCCGTTGCGGATGCGTCCCAGTGGGCACTACGTGGGCGCAAAGCCGCCGCAGCCCCTGCCGGAGTAGGACACGAACGGGGCCGGAAGTCATCCTGAACGAAGTCAGGTTAGGCTCACCTCTGTGAGTACGTGCGCGACCGTCTCGCGGGACTTCGACGAGCCCATTTCCGGAACCGCGGCCACAGCAAGGACCTGGCTCCTGCTGGAACAGCCGGGTCCGTGGGGCGCCAGGGCGCTCACTTCGAGCCACCTGGACCCCGCACTGGGCCGCGCACTGGAGGCGGCCGCCAAGGGCACGGGCGTACGGATCGCGCTCATCCGCCGTCCCGGGCGCCACGCCGACTGCGGCACGCCGGCGGTGCGCCGGCTGTACGCGGCCCACACCACACCGGGCAACGCGTGGCTGCACACGGCCACGACCGCCGACCCGGAGCGGTTGCTCGACCTCGACTTCACCGCGCTCGGTTCGGGTGACCACCGCACCTTCGACACCGCGCTTCAAGGCCGCCCGCACACCGGCGGTCCGCTCGCGCTCGTCTGCACCAACGGCAAGCGCGACCGCTGCTGCGCCCTCCTCGGCCGTCCCCTCGCGACCGAGCTCGCCGCCTCCGGGGTGGGGGGCATCTGGGAGGTCACTCATCTGGGCGGTCATCGCTTCTCGCCGACCGTGCTCGTCCTGCCGTACGGCTACGCATACGGCCGCGCCGAGGCCCACACCGTCAAGGAGGTCCTGCACGGGGTCCAGGGGGGCCGGATCGTCCTGAAGGGGTGCCGCGGGAGCTCGGCCTGGGAACGGCCCGGTCAGGCGGCCGAGCTGGCCGTGCGTACGGCGGTGCACGAGTTCGCGGCGGACGCGCTGAGCGTCGTACGGACCGAGAACGCAGTACGGACGGACGGTGCGGCGCCTCGCTGGGAGGTGACCGTGGCGCATGCCGACGGACGCCACTGGCGGGTCGTGGTGGCCCAGGGCGCGTCCCTGCCGCCCCGCCCGGAGAGCTGCGGAACCTCGGTCCTCGGCGCCCCGGCGCGGATGGACGTGGTGGCCGTGCGCGAACTGACACCGACGGCGCTCGCGAGCTGACCTCCCGGCCCGCCCGAGGGTGGCCCGGGCCGGCCCGGACGCGAGGTCCACACCTCCCTCTACGGCAGAACCGTTCCCCCACGTACCGTCATGGGTATGAGCCGGACTCACCCCATGCGCCGCCTGCGCCTAGGCCTGCCACGCCGGGTGTTCTCGCAGGTGCTGCTGATGCAGGTGGCGATCGCCGCGGGAGTCGCGGTGCTCGCCACCGGACTGTTCCTCGCACCCCTGAGTGACCAGCTGGACGACCAGGCCATGCGGCGAGCGCTCGCGATCGCGCAGACCACCGCGGCCCAGCCGCAGCTCGCCGAGGAGCTGCAGCGGACGCCCGCGACGGCCGACGGGCCGGTCCAGCGGGAGGCGGAACGGATCCGGAACGCCACCAAGGCCGAGTACGTGGTGGTGATGGACCGGTGGGGCGTGCGCTGGTCGCACACCGAACCCGCGGAGATCGGCAGGCACGTCTCGACGGACCCCAGCGAGGCACTGGCCGGCCAGGAGGTCATGGAGATCGACGAGGGCACCCTGGGCCGTTCCGCGCGCGGGAAGGTGCCGTTGCGCGACGGCGACGGGGACATCGTCGGAGCCGTCTCGGTCGGTATCGCCTACGACAGTGTCCGCGCCCGGCTCATCCACGCGATCCCCGAGCTGCTGGCGTACGCCGGTGGTGCCCTGGCCGTCGGCGCGCTGGCCGCCTGGCTCATCTCCCGGCGGGTCCAGCGGCAGACCCGGGACCTGGCCTTCTCGGACATCGCGGGCCTGCTGGCGGAGCGCGAGGCGATGCTGCACGGCATCCGGGAGGGTGTCGTCGCCCTGGACCGCACCGGCCGCATCCGCCTGCTGAACGACGAGGCGCAGCGTCTGCTGGGCATCGGGAACCAGGCCGTGGGCCGCTCCCCCGACGAGGCGCTCGGCGCGGGACGTACGGCCGATGTGCTGGCGGGCCGGGTCACGGGCACCGACCTGCTCACCGTGCGCGGCCGGCGCGTCCTGGTGGCCAATCGCATGCCCACTGGCGACGGCGGCGCCGTGGCCACCCTGCGCGACCGCACCGAGCTGGAGGAGCTCGGCCGGGAGCTGGACTCCACACGCGGCCTGATCGACGCCCTGCGCGCCCAGGACCACGAGTACGCCAACCGTATGCACACCCTCCTGGGGCTGCTCGAACTG
Source organism: Streptomyces sp. NPDC127197 (assembly GCF_042672405.1). NCBI lineage: Bacteria > Bacillati > Actinomycetota > Actinomycetes > Kitasatosporales > Streptomycetaceae > Streptomyces > Streptomyces sp. NPDC127197. Next base: position 36,936 of record NZ_JBHXVG010000037.1, read on the forward strand.
GAGATGTACGACGACGCCGTGGAGTTCGTCGGAGAGGTCGTCGGCGCCCACCGGGACACTGCGGAACAGGTCACCGAGAAGATCAAGGACCCGCTGCTGGCCGCCCTGCTGGTCGGCAAGGCGACCGTCGCCGCCGAGCGGGGCGTCGCGCTGCGGATCTCGGGGCACACCCGGCTCCCGGACCGGGTGATCGACGCCAGGGAGCTGGTCACGATCGTCGGCAACCTGGTGGACAATGCGCTCGACGCCGTCGCGGGCACGCCGCACGCGCGCGTGGAGGTCGAATTGCACGCCGAGGGGCGTACCGCGGTGCTCACGGTGCGGGACACGGGGCCCGGAGTTCCGCCGGAGCTGCGAGAGTTGATCTTCACCGAAGGGTGGTCCACGAAGCGGCCGCCGGCGCACCGTGAGCGGGGCATCGGGCTCGCCGTGGTCCGCAGGCTGGCGGAACGCCACGGCGGATCGGCCACCGTGGGCGAGGCGGCGGGCGGCGGCGCTGAGTTCACCGTCGTCCTGCCCGAGGCGCTGGCGCTGGCCGAACCGGACCCGGAGCCGGCCCTCACCGTGCCATCAGGTCAACCGGCCGCCGCCGAGGAGGAGTCGCGATGATCGAGGTCCTGGTTGTGGACGACGACACCAGGGTTGCGCGGGTGAACGCCGCGTACGTCGAGAAGGTGCAGGGCTTTCGTGTCGCCGGAGAGGCGCACAGCGCGGCCGAGGCGTTGTGTCAGCTGGAGGCGCTGCCTCAGGTGGACCTGGTCCTCATGGACCACTACCTGCCCGACGAGACGGGTCTCGCGGTCGTGCAGGAGATGCGCCGACGCGGCCACCAGACGGACGTGATCATGGTCACGGCGGCTCGCGACATCTCAACGGTCCAGGCGGCGATGCGGCAGGGCGCCCTGCAGTACCTGGTCAAGCCGTTCGCCTTCGCAGGGCTGCGCGCCAAGCTGGAGGCGTACGCGGAGCTGCGCCGGACCCTCGACAGCGGCGGTGAGGCGGAACAGGCCGAAGTGGACCGCATCTTCGGCGCGCTGTCCGCGCCGTCGGAGCCGGATCTGCCCAAAGGGCACTCCCCCACCACCGCCGAGCTCGTACGGCAGTCCCTGATGAACGCCGAGGGCCCTCTGTCGGCCCAGGAGATCGCCGAACGGACCGGGGTGAGCCGTCAGACCGCTCAGCGCTATCTGAAGCTCCTGGAACGCACGGGACGGGCCACGCTGACCCTCAAGTACGGCGACGCGGGCCGCCCGGAGCACCGTTACGTGTGGGCGACCCGCGCCTGAGGACACGGTCGGGAGGAACTCCGGTTCCTACACGGCACCCGCCCCGGTCAGGGACCGCACCTGGGTCTCCGCGTGCTTGGCCTCGTCCGGTGCCTCCGCCGAGGTGACCGTGCCGAGCCAGCCCGCGAGGAAGCCCAGGGGGATCGAGACGAGGCCCGGGTTCTGCAGCGGGAAGTACTGGAAGTCCAGGCCCGGGAACAGCGATTCGGGGCTGCCCGACACAACCGGTGACAGCAGCACGAGCGCCACGGCCGGAACGAGCCCGCCGTAGACGGCCCACACCGCTCCGCGGGTGGTGAAGCCACGCCAGAACAGTGAGTAGAGCAGCACCGGCAGATTCGCGGACGCGGCGACGGCGAAGGCGAGCCCCACGAGGAAGGCGACGTTGAGGTCGCGGGCGAGGATGCCGAGCGCGATCGCGACCACGCCGATACCCACTGCGGCTGCCCGTGCGACGCTCACCTCGCTGCACTGCTCGGCCTTCCGACGGCGCAGTGACGCGTAGAGGTCGTGGGCCACGGACGCCGAGGAGGCGAGCGTGACTCCTGCGACCACCGCGAGGATGGTGGCGAAGGCGACGGCGGCGACGATCGCGAAGAGAACCGTTCCTCCGGTGGAATCCGCGCCGCCGCCCAGGTCGAGTGCCAGCAGCGGAACCGCCGTGTTGCCGGCCGCGTTCGAGCCGCGTACCGCCTCAGGTCCCACAACCGCCGCCGCACCAAAACCGAGGACGATCGTCATCAGGTAGAAGCCGCCGATGAGCCCGATCGCCCACACGACCGAACGCCGCGCCGCCCGCGCGGTGGGCACGGTGTAGAACCGGGACAGAATGTGCGGCAGCCCGGCCGTCCCCAGCACCAGGGCGAGACCGAGGCTGATGAAGTCGAAACGGGCGGTCCAGTCCCCGCCGTACGTCAGCCCCGGCGCCAGGAACGCGTCCCCATGACCGCTGCGCTCCGCCGCGGAGCGCAACAGGTGGTCGAAGTCACCGTGGAACCGCACCAGGACGAGCACGGTCAGGGCGATCGCCCCGCCCATCAGCAGGACCGCCTTCACGATCTGAATCCACGTGGTGGCCCGCATCCCTCCCAACGACACATAGATGACCATGAGCGCCCCGACACCGATGACGGTCCAGGACTGCGCCGCCTCGCTCGTCCCGCCCAGCAGCAGCGCGACCAGGCTGCCCGCACCCACCATCTGCGCCACCAGATACAGAACGGACACGGTGACGGAGGAAGTTCCCGCCGCGATCCGCACCGGCCGCTCCCGCATCCGCGCGGCGACGACGTCGGCCAGGGTGAACCTGCCGCAGTTGCGCACCAGTTCGGCGACCAGGAACAGCACCACGAGCCACGCCACCAGGAAGCCCACCGAGTACAGCAGCCCGTCGTAGCCGAAGAGCGCGATGAGCCCGGAGACGCCCAGGAAGGAGGCGGCCGACATGTAGTCGCCGGCGACGGCAAAACCATTCTCCATGGGCGAGAAGAGACGTCCGCCCGCGTAGAACTCCTCCGCCGAACCACGCCGGTTGCGGCTCACCCAGGCCGTGATCCCCAACGTGATGGCGACGAACCCGCTGAACAGCAGCAGCGCCAGCGTCTGATGATTACCCGTCACGACGCACCGCCTCGCACGCTGCGGGCCAGTTCCTGGGTCTCCCAGCGCAGTTCGAGCGCGGCCCGATCCCTGCGCAGGCGTGCATGCCGGGCATACGCCCAGGTCAGCAGGAAGGTGCTGAGGAACTGCCCGAGCCCGGCCAGCATCGCCACGTTCACCGCGCCCACCACGGGCCGGGCCATCAGTCCCGGAGCCGTCGTCGCCGCGACGACGTACGCCACGTACCAGACGAAGAAGCCGGCCACCGCCGGCACCACGAACCTCCGGTACCGGCTGCGCACCTCCTGAAAGGCAGCGCTGCGCTGTACCTCGAGGTAGACCTGGCCCGCGGCCACCGCCCGGTCCGCGGGCTCGGATCCTCCCGTACGCGCCGCCGGAACGGCCGTCACGGGCTCCGCCGCGCCACCCGACTCGCCCCAGCCGGAGGCCAGGGCGTCGTACCAGGGATCGTCGTACGGGTAGTGATCCTCGGTCTTCTCGAACGGACTCGCGGGACCGCCCCCGCTTTTGCAGGAACGATCGTTGCTTGCGTGCATGCCCAAGCATGGACAGACCGGGAAGATCCCTGACTCTTCTTCCCTCTGCCCTTCACCCCATCAGGTGACCGAAGCCGCTGCTGGAGCCGAGGACGACAGTCACCCGCCCCCGGCTCCGGCCCAGCGCACCGGTCACGCGTCGATACGCGACCGGTCCAGCGTCGCCGCCGAGTTGGAGATGAACTCCTTGCGCGGGGCGACGTCATTGCCCATCAGCAGGTCGAACACCTGCTCCGCTGCCTCCAGGTCGGAGAGGTTGATCCGACGCAGGGTGCGGTGGCGCGGGTCCATGGTCGTCTCGGCCAGCTGGTCGGCGTCCATCTCGCCGAGACCCTTGTAGCGCTGGATCGAGTCCTTGTAGCGGATGCCCTTGCTCTGGAACTCCATGAGCTTGTCGCGCAGCTCACGGTCCGAGTACGTGTAGACGTACTTGTCCTGGCCCTTCTTGGGCTGGATGACCTCGATCCGGTGCAGCGGCGGCACCGCGGCGAACACCCGGCCTGCCTCGACCATGGGCCGCATGTAGCGCTGGAACAACGTCAGGAGCAGGCAGCGGATGTGGGAGCCGTCCACATCGGCGTCGGTCATCATGATGATCTTGCCGTAGCGGGCCGCGTCGATGTCGAACGTCCGACCCGACCCCGCTCCTATGACCTGGATGATCGCGCCGCACTCGGCGTTCTTGAGCATGTCCGTGACGGACGACTTCTGGACATTGAGGATCTTGCCGCGGATCGGCAGAAGCGCCTGGAACTCGGAGTTCCGGGCGAGCTTGGCAGTGCCGAGCGCGGAGTCTCCCTCGACGATGAAGAGCTCACTTCGGTCCACGTCGTCGCTGCGGCAGTCGGCGAGCTTGGCGGGCAGCGACGAGGACTCCAGTGCCGTCTTGCGGCGCTGCGCGTCCTTGTGCTGGCGGGCGGCGATGCGGGTGCGCGCGGCGGCGACGACCTTCTCCAGGACCACGCGGGCCTGCTGGGCGGCATCCCGCTTGGTGGCGGTGAGGAAGGCCTTGAGCTCCTTGGAGACCACGTTGTTCACGATGCGACGGGCCGCCGAGGTGCCGAGCACCTCCTTGGTCTGCCCCTCGAACTGCGGCTCGGCGAGGCGGACGGTGACCACCGCGGTGAGGCCCTCCAAGGCGTCGTCCTTGACGACGTCGTCCTCGGCGACGCGGAGCAGCTTCTTGGCGCGCAGCACCTCGTTCACCGTCTTGGTGACGGCCTGCTCGAAGCCGGCGACATGGGTGCCGCCCTTGGGCGTGGCGATGATGTTGACGAACGACCTGACGGTCGTGTCGTAGCCGGTCCCCCAGCGGAGTGCGACGTCGACACCCAGCTCGCGGGTGACCTCGGTGGGAGTCATCTGGCCGTGCTCGTCGAGGACGGGGACGGTCTCCTTGAAGGTGCCGTGTCCGGTCAGGCGGAGGATGTCGCAGACCGGCTTGTCGGTGGCCAGGAACTCACAGAACTCGCTGATGCCGCCGTCGAAACGGAAGGACTCCTCGCCCTTGCTGCCGCCCTCGCCGAGGCCGTACTCGTCCCGGACGACGATCGTCAGGCCGGGCACCAGGAACGCCGTCTGGCGCGCGCGCTGGTGCAGGTTCTCCAGGGAGAGCTTGGCATCCTTGAGGAAGATCTGGCGGTCGGCCCAGTACCGCACGCGCGTGCCGGTGCGGGTCTTGGGGATCTTCTTCGCCTTGCGCAGGCCGCCCTTCGGCTCGAACTTCGCGTCCGGTCCCAGCGCGGCGAAGGCGCCGGGGACGCCCCGTCGGAAGCTGATGGAGTGGGTGTGGCCGCCGCGGTCGACCTCGACGTCCAGCCGGGCGGACAGGGCGTTCACGACAGAGGCGCCGACGCCGTGCAGGCCGCCGGAGGCCGCGTACGAGCCGCCGCCGAACTTGCCGCCGGCGTGCAGCTTGGTCATGACGACCTCGACACCGGAGAGGCCGGTCTTGGGCTCGACGTCGACCGGGATGCCCCGGCCGTTGTCCCGCACCTCCACCGAGCCGTCGTCGTGCAGGATCACCTCGATGTGGTCGCAGTACCCGCCGAGGGCCTCGTCCACGGAGTTGTCGATGATCTCCCACAGGCAGTGCATCAGGCCACGACTGTCCGTCGAGCCGATGTACATGCCAGGTCGCTTGCGAACGGCCTCCAGCCCCTCCAGGACGAGCAGGTGCCGCGCGGTGTAGTTGGAACCGTCCCGGTCTGCTCCTGCCAGCAGCGCTGTGGACGGCACGGACGTTTCGGCGGTCACGCGGTTCGCTCCTCGCTGAATTTCATTGGGGGCCCATCTGGGTAAGGGCACGGCTTCGGTTGCCGCTCAGAGGGTACCGAGGCCTGGTAGAGCCGTTGTAACGCCACCCTCGCTCCGAACTCAGACTAGTCCAGAGTCGCATACACGTTCGATCCCTCGATGGAGTGAAGCACACATCACGTTCCCTTCGAGGCATGAACCATTTAGGCTCCGGGCACGTCCTCATGAACAAACCGGCAAGCCAGCCGGGAGGACCGACACCGACAGACTGCGCGAACCCGTAAGACACATAGACACGCAATACGGCACATTCGCCGCCAACCGGCAGCAGACAGCCTCCTCGGAAAAATTTTTCGAGGAAAAGCCGCGAGCGGGAACGTTTTCGGGCTGGTTGGATGTTGACCCTGGTACGACAGCTCGTCGAGCTAGAGAAGAGGCGACGTGACTACTGTTCTGACCCCCGCGAGCCCGCTGACGGCCGCTGATCGCTGCGACCGCTGCGGCGCCCAGGCGTACCTGCGCGTGGTCCTGCTCAGCGGCGGAGAACTGCTCTTCTGCGCCCACCACGGTCGCAAGTTCGAGCCGGAACTCAAGAAGATCGCCGCTGAGATACAGGACGAGACGGAACGCCTGACCACCGCTCCGGGCACCGCTACCGAAGAAGAGCGCTGACCCTCCGTCCACGACGAGCCAGCCCGATACAGGCCGGTGAGCGGGCGGCCACCTCTGCTGTCAGGGGCGGCCGCCCGTCCTCGTCCCAGGCGGTCCCGCTCGGGCTCCGCCAGAGCCCCTACTTCGACTCTTGTACGGCGCTCTCCCAGCCCAGCCTCCGGATGACGTCGGACACCCGCGTGTAGACACCCGGGCTGCCGGCCCGTCCGCAGCCACTCCCCCAGGACACAAGCCCGATCAGCTTGCCCTGGGCGACCAGCGGCCCCCCACTGTCCCCCTGGCAGGCATCCCGGCCGCCCACCTTCTCCCCCGCACACACCATGGCGTCGGCCAGATACGCACCGCCGCCCACACCGGGGTAGGCCTCCTCGCAGAGGGTGTCGGGCAGCACGTGCACGCGTGCGGCCCGCAGTCCGGCGGCGTAGTCCCCGGCCCCTGTGACATCGCCCCAGCCGTAGACCATGGCGCCGGTACCGGCTTCGTATGCCGGATCGCCCGCGGCGGCCATGCCCATGACCGCGCCGCGCGGCAGCGACTCGGCGAGGGTGAGCACGGCGAAGTCCCCGGCGTTGCTTTCACTGTCGTACTTCGGATTCACCCAGCTTTCGCGTATGGGGATCTCCCGGCCCTCGGCCGAGCGCAGATCCGTACGCCCCGTTATGACCTTCAGGTCGCGCGTCTGCTCCGGCGGTGCCCCCAGCGCGTCCTCGGAAAGGCAGTGGGCCGCGGTGAGAACGGTCTTCGGGCCGACCGCCACAGCGCCGCAGAACTGTCCCGACCGCGTACCCCCGAACCGGTCACGGCTGGACAGGGCCACCGCCCAGGGGCTCTCGGAGGCATCGACCGGGAAGCCGCCCACGACAATGCCGTCTGCGGCCGCCGGGGCGACGGCAGCCAGCGGTATCGCGGACAGAGCGGCCGCCAGGACGAGCGGCCGGGCCAGCGCACGGACAAAGGGACGACGCATGCGTACTCCTCACTCTGGGGTGCCCATGGGAAACCCAGAGTGATCCAGTAGACGGAGCGCCGCACCCGCTCCGCCCCACGTCGAAGGCCCGGCACCCCTCGGGGTGCCGGGCCTTCGACGTCGTACGACCGCGACCTAGTCGAGGTAGTCCCGCAGCACCTGCGAACGCGACGGGTGGCGGAGCTTCGACATGGTCTTGGACTCGATCTGGCGGATGCGCTCACGCGTGACGCCGTACACCTTGCCGATCTCGTCGAGAGTCTTCGGCTGACCGTCGGTGAGACCGAAGCGCATCGAGACGACGCCCGCCTCGCGCTCGGACAGGGTGTCGAGGACGGAGTGCAGCTGCTCCTGCAGGAGCGTGAAGCTGACCGCGTCGGCCGGGACGACGGCCTCGGAGTCCTCGATGAGGTCACCGAACTCGCTGTCGCCGTCCTCGCCCAGCGGGGTGTGCAGGGAGATGGGCTCGCGGCCGTACTTCTGGACCTCGATGACCTTCTCCGGGGTCATGTCGAGCTCCTTGGCCAGCTCCTCCGGGGTGGGCTCGCGGCCCAGATCCTGGAGCATCTGGCGCTGCACGCGCGCGAGCTTGTTGATGACCTCGACCATGTGCACCGGGATACGGATGGTGCGGGCCTGGTCGGCCATGGCGCGGGTGATCGCCTGACGGATCCACCAGGTGGCGTACGTGGAGAACTTGTAACCCTTGGTGTAGTCGAACTTCTCGACCGCGCGGATCAGACCGAGGTTGCCCTCCTGGATGAGATCCAGGAAGAGCATGCCGCGGCCGGTGTAGCGCTTGGCCAGGGAGACCACCAGACGGAGGTTGGCCTCCAGGAGGTGGTTCTTGGCGCGGCGGCCGTCCTCGGCGATGATCTCCAGCTCGCGCTTGAGCTTGGGCGCGAGCTTGTCGGAGTTGGCGAGCTTGTCCTCGGCGAACAGCCCCGCCTCGATGCGCTTGGCCAGCTCGACCTCCTGCTCCGCGTTGAGCAGGGGGACCTTTCCGATCTGCTTGAGGTAGTCCTTGACCGGGTCGGCGGTGGCACCGGCTGCGGCGACCTGCTGGGCGGGAGCGTCGTCCTCGTCCTCGTCGGACAGCACGAAGCCGGCGCTCTCGGTACCCTCGGGCTCCTCCGCGCCGCCCTTGGCCTCCTCGAGCACCTCCTCCTCGATGAGCTCGGCGTCGTCCTTCTTGGCGGCGGTCTTCTTCGCGGGCGCCGCCTTCTTGGCGACGGTCTTCTTGGCGGCCGCCTTCTTGGCGGTCGTCTTCTTGGCAGCGGCCTTCTTCGCAGGCGCTGTTTCCTCGGCCGGATCGTCGACGGCAGGGGCGGCGGGGGCAGCCGTGGAGGCGGTGGCCTTGCTGGCCGCCACCGTCTTCGCCGCGACCGTCTTGGTGGCGGTGCGCTTGGCCGGACTCTTCGCTGCGACGCTCTTGCGGGTGCGCTTGGGCTCTGCGGCACTGACCATCAGCGTCACACCCTCTTCCTCGAGGATCTGGTTGAGGCTGCGCAGTACGTTCTTCCACTGAGTGGCCGGAATCTGGTCGGCTTCGAAGGCCCGACGCACGTCATCGCCGGCGATCTGCCCCTCAGCCTTTCCCCGCTCAATGAGCGCCATGACAGAGACGGACTCGGCGATCTCCGGCGGGAGCGTACGGGATGTGCTGGCCGACACGAACAACCTCTCGGAATGTTGGAAAACGACTTCCGGTCCCGTCCACAGCGGACAGGAGCCGACCGCCGACTGGGGATGGCCGACGGCGCGGGCGGGGGCCGGGAAGATGCACAGCGCCATGAATGGCGTCCGTATTCCCTCCGCGGCTGTCACCTCTTAGGTCATCGCGGTGCCGCCGCGAGCGTTACGCCCAATCTGCGTGGCCCGAGTCACACCACGTAAGCACTCAAAAACGGTCAGATACAGACAGAGGGGGACACCTGGGGGTGCAGAGAGGTCGCCCAGTGGGCGGCCTCGACCGGCATCAACCTCAAGGCGTCACCGCGCCGCTCGCACCGTCGAACTCAAGGCCTCACCGCGTCGCGCCGTCGGACCCGCGGATCGAGAAGGATCCTGCGGGGTCCGACGGAGGACGGCTCGCCGGCCGAGAGATGCCGGGGAAGGAAACACCTTTCGGCCGCGACGCCCCGCGGTGTGCGGTCAGTGCTCGCGCGGGGCGGGCACCACGCGCTCCACCTCGGGGTGGACGGTGAGCAGCTGCCGCATCGCCGCCTCGGCCGCAGCACCGTCGCCGGTGGCCAGGGCGTCGACGATGCGGCCGTGGTGGGCCAGGGAGGTCTCGTTCGGCCGGTCACAGCCCGTGGCCGGGCCGCCCGACACATGGAGGGCGGCGGAGACGATGCCGGAGAGGTGCTCCAGCATGCGGTTGCCCGCGACCTGGATGAGCAGCGAGTGGAACTCGGCGTCGGCGCGAGCGAAGGTGAGCGCGTCACCCCGCCCCAGGGCGTGGCCCATGATCTCCACCATGTCGGCCAGCCTCTGCTGGATGTCCTCGCGTCCGTGCCCGGCGGCCAGCCGCGCGGCGAGCGGTTCGATCGTCCACCGTAGCTCGCTCAGCTCGCGGTGCTGATCGTCACGCTGCGGCCCGAAGGCCCGCCATTCGATGATGTCCGGGTCGAGCAGGTTCCAGTCACTGACGGGACGCACGCGCGTGCCCACGTTGGGGCGGGCACTGACCAGGCCCTTGGCCTCCAGGACGCGGAGCGACTCACGGACGACGGTGCGGGAGACTTCGAAGCGCTGGCCGATCTCCTCGGGCACCAGCGGACGGTCGGCCCCGAGGTCGCCCGAGACGATCATCTGGCCCAGCTGCTGGACGAGTTGGCCGTGCAGTCCGCGTCCGCGGCTGCCCGCGGCGCGCCGGCCCGCACGGCCCAGCTCGGGGTCCGCGCCCTCCCAGGCGGGGGCGCCGACGCGGTCGGGGGCAGGGGCCTCGGCGTAGGGGTAGCGGTCGGCTTCGCCCGGGCCGGAGAGGCCGGAGTCTGCGGAGCGGGCGGGGGTCATCATGGTGTGCGCAAGGGTACTCACGGATCCTTTGTCGGCGCCCTCTTCAACTGCCTTGAGGTCTTTGGTGAAAAGCACACGAAAGGGTGATCGCTCACCCCATCGCAATTGACGCCTTATCGGAAAGAAATGGGCTTTCCCGAGGGAGTTGTGCACAGTCCGGGATCGGAAGGGTGCGGACGGTGGTCATCGGGTCCTGCTCCGTAGGGTCGTGAGCAGAAACGCGCAGAGCAGGGCGGTCAGGGACAACGTCAGGGCGCCGCCCACGGGTTGGGCAATCACCCGGGCCAAGGCGGACAGATAGCGCTCTCCCCCGAAGGGCCACTGCAGCAGGAACAGCTCGCGCGCCCGCATGGGAAGCCCGGCCGCGGTCCGCACGGAAGGCCCCTCGAAGGCCTTTTGTACGAGGGGTACGACGACAATCGGCACGGCGACCACCGCGGCAAGCCCGCCCGCCGTGGACCGGAAGACGCCGGCGGCCAGCACACCGGCCCAGGCACATCCCACCGTGAGCCCGAGCCAACTCGCGGTCAGGGAGAGCCAGTCCGAGGGAACCTGCACGAGCTCCCGTCCATATACGAGATAGAGCACTTCGGCGTCGCAGCCCAACGTGAGGACGGCCAGGATCAGCGCAGTGGCCGCGGAGACGAGGAGCTTGGCGGCGAGCAGCCCCAGCCGGCGTGGCACCGTGCCGCGGTCCGCCGCCAGTGCGGGATAGCGGAACTCGTCTCCGAAGGCCAGCGCCCCGAGCAGGCCCGCACCGAGCGCCGCGGGCGGCAGCGGCATTTCCTGCGGCCACGCGGCGAGGAGGCGTGCCTGTGGTGTGTGTCCGACGCCGGCGAGAAATACGGCGGTCAGCGCGGACACGACGAGTACGACGGCCCCGGTGACAAATCCGGTACTCACTCCGGCGGCCCGCCGCAGCTCGTATCGCAGAGGGCGGAGGGGGCTGGGAGCTGGGCGGACGGAGATGGGGGGTGGGAGCGGAGGGAGGGCGTCGGGGATACGAGGGGCGGTTGGGGCGGGGTGGGCGGGCAAGGGGGCCGGGTCGGTGGCGGCCGAGGCGGGGCGCGCGGCGGGTGGAGGGCGGTGGGCAGTAGTGGGGGTGGGGTGAGCGGGTTGCTTCGCGGAGGGCGTGACCACGGATGCGGGGCGTTGTGGCTCCGGGCCTGTCGACGCGTCGGGGTGCGGTGAGTGGTTTGCCGTCGGGGGCGGGCCGGCGGGCGACGTGCGGGCTGCGGCCTGGGATGCGGCGGCATCCGGCCGGGGGGCCGTGACCGAGTCCGCTCCGTGGTCGGCGTCGGCGTGCGGGGTATGGCCGGCCGAGGGGGACGTCGTGGCGTGGGACGTGGCGACCGTGCCCTGTGAAGCAGCGGCATCCGACCGAGGGCCGGGGACCGAGTCCACGCCGTGGTCGGCATCGGCGTGCGGGGTATGGCCGGCCGAGGGGGACGTCGTGGCGTGGGACGTGGCGACCGTGCCCTGTGAAGCAGCGGCATCCGACCGAGGGCCGGGG
>NZ_JBHXVG010000037.1:48904-65632 GCF_042672405.1 Streptomyces sp. NPDC127197
AGACCGAGTCCGCGTCGGGGTCGGCGTCGGCGTGGGGCGTTGTGGCGTGGGGCGTGGGGCCGCCCGACGACGGGGTGGTGGCGGGCGTTGTCGCCGGAGTCGCATCGGGAGGCGTTTTGTCGACAGTTGCCGAGTGCGTGGCGGTGCGGCTGCGTGACGCGCCGTCAGGTCCTTGCGGAAGGTGGGCCGTCCGGCGCGTCTCCGGGTCGGGCCTGTCCGCGGTGGCCGACCACTCATGGACCACCTGCGGCTCCTCCGGAGCGGCCGCTCCTGCGCCTGGCCCCATGTCTCCGATCTCGTCGGCGAGTTGGAGCACGAGGATGCCGTGCCGGTACGCCGTCTCGCCGACGTCGGCGCAGGTGCTGCCGTACACGGAGAGGCGATTACCGCGTTCCTGCACGACTTCGACGGAGCGCTGCGCCGTCCGGGCCTCCCTGGTGAGCAAGGCGGCGAGCCGGGCGGACTGCGGACTGCGAACGGCGACACGTGGCCGCAGCCGGGTACGGGCGAACTCGGTCGCCTCCTGGTCGGCGACGAGCCTGCCCCGCTCCAGCGTGACGACGCGGTCCACGGTGCGCGCGGCCTCCTTGGGGTCGGCCGTGGTGACCAGGACCGTACCGCCCTGGCCCGCGTGCGCGCGCAGCATGCCGTACAGCCAGCGGCTCTCCCGCGCCGAGAGTCCGTCGGAGGGCTCGTCGAGCACGAGGGTGTGGGGATCGGACAACAGGGCGCAGGCCAGGCCGAGCCGACGGTCCATTCCTCGGGAGAGCGTGCCGAGTCGTTCCTCGCTCAGGCTGACGAGACCGACCACCTCGAGGACTTCGTCGGCACGCCGGACCGAGATCCCGGCGGCGGCGCACAGCATCCTGAGGTGGCTGCGGACCGTTCGGCCCGGGTGCCCCGGCACATCACCGAGCAGGACACCGACTTCGCGCGAGGGATGAGCGATGCGATGGAGCGGGCGGCCTCTGAAGTAGGTGACTCCGCGACCCTGTTGGAGTTCGAGCATCAGTCTGAGCGCGGTCGTCTTACCCGCACCAGGGTCGCCGAGCAGCGCGGTGACGCGGCCGGCACGCGCTTCGAAGGAGACGTCGTCGACGGCAGGCGGAAGGCCCTTGCGGGGATTGCTGGTCAGTCCGAATGCCTGGATCACCTGTAGCAAGATAGCGGGCCGTTTCGGATTTTTCGGGCATCAATGGCTCCGGTACACGAGCGTGATCGGATGGATCAACCCGTGTTGGCCCTTTCGTGCACCCCGGTCGGCTGCCCGTTGGCTGGAGCCGGCGTCACACCTCGGGACGCAGCATCGGCGGGTTCAGGAGCGTGGCACCGCCCGCGCGGAAGAGCTGGGCCGGGCGGCCGCCCTGACGTGTGGTCGTACCGCCGGTGGGGACGAGGAAGCCGGGCGTGCCCGTCACCTTGCGGTGGAAGTTGCGGGGATCGAGCGCCACACCCCACACAGCCTCGTAGACGCGGCGCAGCTCGCCGACGGTGAACTCGGGCGGGCAGAACGCCGTGGCCAGGGACGAGTACTCAATCTTGGACCGGGCGCGCTCCACGCCGTCCGAGAGGATCTGGGCGTGGTCGAAAGCGAGTGGGGCCACCGGTTCGCCGTCGCGGCCGTAGCCGCCCTGTTGCAGCAGTTCCTCGACCGGTGCCCAGCGCGCGTTGCTGGCATCGCCGCCGGCGCGCGGTGCGGGCAGGTCGGGGGCCAGCGCGAGATGGGCGACGCTGACCACACGCATCCGGGGGTCCCGCTTGGGGTCGCCGTACGTCGCGAGCTGTTCCAGATGAGCGCCGTTGTCCTGAGCAGGGACGGACGGATCATGGACGCGCAACCCCGTCTCCTCGGCAAGCTCGCGCGCCGCGGCCTGCGCCAGATCCTCGTCGGCCCGTACGAAGCCGCCGGGAAGCGCCCAGCGCCCCTGGAACGGCGGCTCACCCCTGCGTACCGCCAGCGCACACAGAGCATGGCGGCGCACGGTCAGCACGACCAGGTCCACGGTGACGGCAAAGGGCGGAAAGGCTGACGGGTCGTAGGGCATGTCGCGATCATAGTCGTCTTCCTGACGATAAACACTCCCTTCGTCGGCCGCATCGGCGGCTGGTCCGAATCCGTGCAGCAGGGATCTCCCGCGGCTCCCGGCCGTCGTGTGCGGACGCATCATTCGAGGTCACGGTCGTTGACGCGCGGGTCGCACGCCTGGTCGCCGCACGGGGTCACAGAGTCGACCGCCGCACTACGTCGCGCCCCCCATCGGCGCGCAGAGTCACCCACACTCACCATCGCGGTATCAGGTCACACCCCCGACTGCTGCCCGTCGGCCGCCTCCTCGACCATGGCGAGGCCGAGGCGGCTGACCCGTACGGAGAAGGGGGCCTCCGCGACCCGCAGTCCCGTCAGGCCGACCTTGCCGAGCGGCGCGCGCTGCGCATCGGACGCAGTGTGACGGTGCCCGCCGGGGCATCGGGACGGATACCGACGAGGGTGGTGAGCACCAGGACAGCTGATGCCGCCGCCGTGGCGGCGGGGCGGCAGGCAGCGGGGTGGGGAAGCGGAGCGCTACCGTTGGTTCGCTGCTCTCCGGCGTACATCTCGGACAGCCGGTAGCCGAAGGTCTCGGTCGCCGCGAGGCTGCCTCGCAGCAGCGAACTCGCCTCCTTCTCATACCCGGCGGCAGCCAGGCCCGCGACAGCGACAGCCGTCTCGTGGACCCGCACGGCGCCGCCGCGGTGGCCGAACGGGTTGTAACCCGCTTCCCGGACGCCCAGTCCGAATCCAGTGCCGGGCTGCCGAGGAGTCGGGCCAGCTGTTCGGTCTGGGCCCGGTCGAGCAGCCCGGGCGCTCGCTCTCCCCCGCCCAGCAGGCCGGTGTCGCGAAGGTGGACGGCGGCTGCCCCGAGGCGCGGCACGGAGCGGCCATCCGGCGTGCGGGCGGCTGCCGGCCGCCCCCGAGACCGTCGAGCCAGAAGTCCTCCCGGAACGCCGGCCTCAGCGCCCGGGCCCACTCCCGCAACCCGGCACCGCCCGGTCTGGCGCACGCGTCGAACAGGTCGGCACCGAGTCGAACAGGTCGGCACCGAGCAGAGCCGCACGGTGGGCGTGCGGCTGTGTCTCCGAACGCACGGGACCACCGGGCTGCGGGTCGCACAGGGATGTGCCGTCGCCCACCGTGGTCCGCAGCCAGGCGAGGCAACGTTCTGCCGTCGGCAGCAGCTCTTCCGTTTCGTTCTCCGCAGTCCCCAGCGACGGCCCTCCGCGAGCAGCACGGGGCAGAAACAGCGTGGCCTCGGTGCCGGTGCAGCCCGGCGGCAAGTGCTCGCCGGCATCCCGGCGCGGCCCGGGAATCATTCCGACCCGCCGGCCAGAACCCCGAGTTGTGCGCGGGCGACCAAGCGCGACGTGCCCGCTGCGAGCCGGGTGCCGAGCGACAGCGTCATCCGAGCTGCGGCCAGGGCCTCGGCCGGCGTCAGACCACAGCGCCACGGCGCCCCGGCTGCGAGGTATGGCCCTGGATCGTGGGCTAGGGCGGTACGCGACCCTGGAAGGTAGACGTGTGCGGCGCCGGATCCTGCACCGTAGACCTGGACAGCACTGGACCTTGGACCGTGGAGGGCTGCACCGGACTCTGCACGATCGACTGATGCGATATCGGGCCGTGGGCCGCGAACCGAGGCGGAGCCGAGCCATGGACCGTTGGCTCGCAGTGCCCGACCGCGTCTGTGCGCGATGCCGGGTCCATGCACCGACCCGGGCGTGTTGCGAACCTGCCACTGGTGGAGCGGTCGTCGGCGGAGGGCGGAGTCGGCTGGGGCACACACTCTCGGCGTCGATTCGGGCAGATCGCCCAGCCACCCCCGACGGGAAGGCACCGGTCCGACGACGCATACCCGCATCCTCCCGCCAGTCGCTCACGCCTCCCCCTCGATACGGCTGCCACCAGAACCCACGCCCCACTGACGGGCACCGCGACGCCGCAGCGCGGCTTTCTTGACCGTGCGCGGACGTGTACCGCCGCTCCGCCAGGTCCCCGGCCCCGTGCCACCCTTCGGCATTGCACGAGGCTTGCCGACGCCCCCCTTGTCCTCGCATGCCGACACCCCCGACGAGCAGGGGCGCCCGCTGCCACCGGAGGGAAGTGCTGGGCGCTTCTGCCGAGACGTCGGTCCCGCAGCCGTCCCGGGCGCGGGTTCGGACCCGTCGGCGTCGCGGCTCACCGCGGATTCGGTGTCCTGGGGCCTGTCGAGTCGCTCGGCTGCGCCACGAGCACTGCCCTCGCGTTCCGCGCGCAGGCAGCGGCGGATCGACTCCGGATCCAGCCCTTCGTTGACGGCCTGGTGCAGAAGGCGGGCGAACAGATAGCCGGGGTCCGCACCCAGCGCCATGGCGAGCGCCTCCCGGGCCTCGATGTCGTCCCCGGTCGACCACGCGACCCAGCCCGCGAGGGTGAGAGGCGCCGCGGCGTGTTCGCCATAGGGTCCGACACAGCGGCGGGCCAGCGCACGCCAGAGCCGGAGTGCGGGGCCGGCCTCGTCGCCCTCCATCCACTCGGCTGCGCGATCGCGGGTGGTGCGGTCCTGCAGACCCAGAATCAGCGCTGCGGCTTCGTCGTGTCCGAGCAGATCGTCGTCGCGAAGGTCCGCCCTGAGCGCGCCGGAGACGGGCGGCGCTGCGGCGAGACGGCTCATGACCCTTTCGGCCAGCTGCAATGTCTCGTCGGTCACACACACGCGACTGGATTCGTCCAGGATCCTGGGGACGAGGGCCATGCTGGCGGTGTCCAGGGCGACCTCCTGCTCCAGGGCTGCGGCGGTTTCCCAAGGCAGGAGCCTCGCCCGCAGCTCACGGAGAGTGCCGCGCACCTGAATCCCGGCGTAGGTGGCCGCGGCGGCGAGGACGGAAGTGCCGGGCATTCCCATCGGCAGGCCTTCGACGGGGCAACATCGCTCGTTCTCGCAGCAGTACGACCAGAAGCGGCCGTCCGAAATGCACAGGGCCTCGATCACCGGTACGTCGAGGAGGCCGCACTCCACGCGCAGGTTCTGAGCCAGCGGGCGGAGCCGCTCCATGACCTGCCTGCCTGTTTCGCCCTTGCCCGGTTCCTGGCAGAGGTAGGCCACCATCTGTTCGGGGCGGGTACCTCGGCGTTCGCTTCCCGTCACCAGCCCGTGCGCCAGCTGCGAGGCCACGGGCACCCAGTCGTCCGGATTCTCGGGAATACCGAGCCGGGCCCGGCCGCCGAACCTGCCGCGTCCGTCACGGTCGTGGAGGGCGACAAGCACGATGCTGTCCTCGGGGCGGTAACCGAGCAGGTACGGCAGGGCATCGGCCAGCTCGGCCGGGGTGCGCAGCGTGACGCGATGTGTGTCGGCAGGCGTGTCGTACGTGGTGGATTCGACATTTTCGGTGTGTTGAAGGTGCTGTGTGTGGTCGTCGGGAGCTCCATGACTGTTGGGGCGCTGTCGTCCGTCCCGTCCAGCGGTGTCGTCGTTTTCGAAGGATCCAGTGGTTTCGCCGTGGTTCGTCATGCGCCGACGATCTCGCGGATCGCAGAATTCCGCTTGCGCCTGTGGATAAGTCCAGTCAGGGACACGTCATACCGCGGGCCGCCACACACCCACGGCAGACGCCATCGCACTCGCACGGCCCCGATGTCCCAGCGCCCGACCGCACACGCCCGGCCCGTTTGTCAGTGCCGTCCTGTTGTATGGGACGCATGGAGCACACGAGCAACGCGGATCTCCGCACGAACGCCGACGCGGTCCTCGCCCGCCTCGTCGGCGACTCCACAGGCGCGGCCCGGCTGCGCGAGGACCAGTGGCGGGCGATCGAGGCGCTGGTCGCCGACCGCCGCCGTGCCCTGGTCGTCCAGCGCACCGGGTGGGGTAAGTCCGCGGTCTACTTCGTGGCGACCTCACTGCTGCGGGCCCGCGGCAGCGGCCCCACCGTGATCGTCTCTCCGTTGCTGGCGCTGATGCGCAACCAGGTCGAGGCCGCGGCCCGGGCCGGAATCCGCGGACGGACCATCAACTCCTCGAACACCGAGGAGTGGGACGCCATTCAGTCGGAGATCGCCGCCGGCCAGGTCGACGTCCTGCTCGTCAGCCCGGAGCGGCTCAACAACCCGGAATTCCGGGATCAGGTGCTCCCCGAACTCGCGGCCGCGACCGGTCTTCTCGTCGTGGACGAGGCCCACTGCATCTCCGACTGGGGCCACGATTTCCGTCCGGACTACCGCCGGCTGCGAACGATGCTCACCGATCTGCCGCCTGGTGTGCCCGTACTCGCCACGACCGCCACTGCCAACGCGCGCGTGACGGCGGACGTTGCTGAGCAACTCGGCACGGGTGGCATGTCGGACGCCCTGGTGCTGCGCGGCCCACTGGACCGGGAGAGCCTGAGCCTCAGTGTGCTGCCGCTGCCGGACGCCGCGCACCGGATGGCCTGGCTCGCAGACCACCTCGACGAGCTGCCGGGCTCGGGGATCATCTATACGCTCACCGTGGCCGCCGCCGAGGAGGTCACCGCCTTTCTGCGCCACCGTGGGCACACTGTTTCCTCGTACACCGGAAAGACGGAGAACGCCGAACGCCAGCAGGCCGAGGACGATCTGCTCGCCAACAAGGTGAAGGCGCTGGTCGCCACGTCAGCCCTCGGCATGGGCTTCGACAAACCCGATCTCGGCTATGTCATTCACCTAGGCTCACCTTCCTCCCCCATCGCCTACTACCAGCAGGTCGGCCGCGCCGGTCGTGGCGTGGAGCACGCCGAGGTCCTCCTCCTGCCCGGGAAGGAGGACGAAGCCATCTGGGAGTACTTCGCCTCCCTCGCGTTCCCCTCCGAAGACCTGGTGCGCCGCACTCTGGACGTCCTCGCGCGCTCGGAGCGGCCCATGTCGCTGCCCGCCCTGGAACCACTCGTGGAGCTGCGCCGCTCCCGCCTGGAGACCATGCTCAAGGTCCTCGACGTGGACGGTGCGGTGCGGCGGGTCAAGGGCGGCTGGGTCGCCACGGGGCAGCCGTGGACGTACGACTCGGAGCGTTACGACTGGGTCGCCCGGCAGCGCAGGGCCGAGCAGCAGGCGATGCGTGACTACGCGGCGACGACGGGATGCCGCATGGAGTTCCTGCAGCGCCAGCTCGACGACGAGGGTGCCAAACCCTGCGGGCGCTGCGACAACTGCGCGGGCGCGCGCTTCGCCGTGGACACGTCGACCGGCGCGCTGGACGCCGCGCGCGTCGACCTGGGGCGGGCGGGCGTCGAGGTGGAACCTCGCCGTATGTGGCCAACAGGACTGCCGGCGATCGGCATCGATCTCAAGGGGCGTATCCCGGCCGGTGAACAAGCCGCCTCGGGGCGGGCGCTGGGGCGGCTGTCGGACATCGGCTGGGGCAACCGGCTGCGGCCGATCCTCGCCCCGCAGGCACCTGACAGCCCCGTGCCGGACGATGTGGCAAGGGCCGTGGTCGGCGTACTGGCCGACTGGGCAAAGGGGCCCGGGGGCTGGGCCTCGGGGGCGGCGGACGCCCCGGCGCGCCCCGTCGGCGTGGTCACCGTCGCCTCGCGCACTCGCCCCGTACTGATCCACTCCCTGGGTGCGCGCATCGCGGAGGTCGGCCGACTGCCGCTGCTGGGGTCGGTGGAGTACGCGGTCGACGCTTCCCCGGTCTCGCGGAGCAACAGCGCCCAACGCCTCAAGGCGCTCGACGGAGCGCTGACCGTACCGCCACCCCTCAGCGGAGCGCTCACCGAGAACCGCGGCCCCGTCCTCCTCGTGGACGACTTCACGGAGACGGGTTGGACCCTCGCGGTCGTGGCGCGCATGCTGCGGCGTGCCGGCGCGCAGGAGGTGCTCCCTCTGGTTCTGGGCGTGCAGAGTTGACCAGGTGTACCTGTGCCGTCCACCCAGGCGTTACTCAACGCCCCACTGGGTACGGATATAAGCCACAGTCCACGCATTAAGGGTCGGCGGCACCAATTGCTCGTTGCCGCATCCCAGTTCGACAGGAAGAATTGAAGTCCGCTCCCCGCACGGCTCATCCGTGACCAGGTAGGGCTCCGCTGCGGTGTGCGCTCCCCCGAACCAGACCACCCCGCCCGCAGTGTGGGCGCGTAGCCGAAGGGAGGATCGTGACCTTCGGATTCGCTCCGTCCTCCGCGGCATCCATGTCGACGCCAGCCGACCTGTCCGCCGCCTCCGCCAACCCCGTGGCCCGCCTGCTGGAACCCGCGGAGTGGGCTGCCGCCGGTATTCCCCTGCTGCGCAACCCCCGTGAGGTCGTCAGCGGACTGCACGCACGGCACCGCCCCAGGCCGGCAACGGCGATCGTGGCCGTGCTCGACGCCGACGAACGACTGCGGGCAAGTGCCTCGTTCACTCGACGTCCGGCCCCCGCCGACGGCTGGATGTTCCGCAACGCACTGCTGGCCCAGCTGCGCCGGGTCATCCCGCACGATCTGCGCCGCCGCACTCCGGTGCGCACCGCCGTGCTGCTCTACTGTCGCGAGGGCGATGCGCGTTGGACGGAGGAGGACGGCGCATGGATGTGGGGCCTGCGTGACGCCTGCACGCTGCACGGGCTGCGCTGTGGCGCCTACATCACGCTCACGCGCGACGGCTGGCAGGTCCTCGGTGAGGGCCGCGGCGGACGCCGCCCCAGCGCCGACTCGGCACCCGAGCCTTTTGCCACCTCCGAGGCACCGGCCCCACTGCCGCGCACCGGTGGTGCCGCCTCCGAGGTCCTGCGCCGCGCGGCGGCCCGCTGAGGCCGGCGGACATCAGGTCCGGTCACAGGCACTACGGCGCCGGACCAGGCGCACCGACCGAGTGCGTGCGACGACCGGCCGGAGGCACACGCCCGCCCAGTCGTCCGCGCATGCCGAAGTCACCGCTGTGCAGCTGCCGAGCCGACGGGGCGGCTCCTGCGCGGGCCGGCCCCGGGACCTGTCGGGGCAGGCTCAGACGCCCGCGCCCAGCAGCGAGTTGATCTGCTGCGGGTCGCCGCAGACGATCAGCAAGGCGTCGGCCCGGCCGAGAGCCAGCGGCAGGGCGCCGGCGGCAGCGGCGTCGGAGCCACCGTTGACGGCAACCACGACCACGGGCCGGGACGCGGCACGACCAGCCACGGCGGCGTCGGCATAGAAGACGTCGTCGCGCGCATCGTGCTGCGCCCAGTAGGACGCCTCACCGAAGGACAGCTCGTGGGCGGCCCACGGGTGCGGCTCACCGGTGGTGATCACCAGCACGTCACCAGGGGCACGACCCGACTCCAGGAGCAGGTCCACGGCTTCCTCTGCAGCGTCGAGCGCGCCCTCGGCCGAAGCCGGGATCAGCTGGATCTGCGGGGTCGCCGAGGACCGAGCGGGGACAGCGTGGGTTGCAGGGCCTGCAGGCCCGGGCTTGGGCGCACCCCCGTGGGGCGTACGTTGCGCCTGCTGCGCGGGCCGGAGAGGGCCGGGACGACCAGGACGCGGCGGAGCCGCGGGGCGGGGGCCGGGTACGGGACGGGGGGTCGGCGCGGTGCGGCCGTTGGCCGGCGTGGCGCGGGGACCCTGGGCACTCTCGTGAATCTGAGGCTCCTCGGGGATGAGAGGCATAAGTTGATGTCTATCAAACGTTGGTACGGCTCACGCCGGTGGGTGGCACATACGTGCGACCGGGACCGTCAGAAATCGAAGCCGAGCTGACCCTCGATCTCCGGAACGCTCCCGTCCGCCCAGCTGCGGGCCTTCTTGAGGTGCCGCCACTGGGGCAGCGCATCAAGATACGCCCACGACAACCGGTGGTACGGGGTGGGACCCCGCTCCGCCAGTGCGGCCTTGTGCACGGGCGACGGATACCCGGCGTTGTCCGCAAAACCGAAGTCTGCATGGTCGATACCCAGTTCGGCCATCATTTTGTCGCGCTGAACCTTGGCGATCACAGAAGCCGCAGCGACAGCCACGCACGACTGATCACCCTTGATCACCGTACGGACCCTCCACGGGGCTCCGAGATAGTCGTGTTTCCCGTCAAGGATCACCGCGTCGGGCCGAACCGGCAGCCCCTCCAGGGCACGCACCGCCGCGAGCCGCAGCGCCGCCGTCATGCCCACGTCGTCGATCTCCTCCGGAGAGGCGTGCCCCAGGGCATACGAGGTCACCCAGTTCCGCAGTTCCTGGGCGAGTTCGGTCCGTCGTTTGACCGTGAGCAGTTTGGAATCGGTGAGACCCACGGGAGGGCGGCGCAGTCCGGTGACCGCCGCGCAGACCGTGACAGGACCGGCCCAAGCACCGCGCCCCACCTCGTCGACACCGGCAATGATCTTCGCTCCGGTCGTGGCGCGAAGGGAGCGCTCGACGGTGTGAGTAGGCGGTTCGTACGGCATGGCGCCCTTAGATTACGCCGCCCGCAACTGCCTACGACACCCCGGTCACCCGGAGCCGGGCTGACAGCCGAACAACCCGGTGTCAGACACCCGTCCGCCGGAGCAGCGGAACCATCAACTGCTCGACCATCTCCTCGATGTCCCGGTCGCTCCATTCGCTCGCGCATACCTTTGACCGATACATCATCATCGCCGGGATGGCGTCGTAGACGTATCCGTTCGCAGCGTCGGATCGGACCTCACCCCGCTCGATTCCACGGTTGATCACCTCGCGGAGCAGACTGATCATTGGCTCCACGACACCCTCGACGATCACGTCATGGAAGCGTTCGGCCTGCAGGGTGTCGCATTCGTGAATCACAGAGCGCAAGGCCGAGCCGGGCCGCGAATACATGGCGTCGCGCGCCTGGCGGCAGAGGGCCACCAGATCCTGGCGCACACTTCCCAGGTCGGGGGCAGCATCAATGCGCGGCAGTCCGGCCTGGAGTGCGTCCGCGACGAGGTCCTCCTTGGACGGCCAGCGGCGGTAGACCGCAGCCTTGCCGGTATGGGCTCCGGCGGCCACGCCCTCCATCGTGAGGCCGTTCCAGCCGACCGTACTGAGCTGCTCCAGCGCGGCCTCGAGGATCGCGCGTTCGAGTACGGCACCGCGCCGACGGGGAGTGGCCGCCCGAGCAGGGGCGGCCGTCCAGCGCGAAGTAACCATCCGAGTGTCTCCAACGAACAGGGAAGCGGGGATTTGAAGCGGGATTTGGGGATACGGGACGTGCCACGCAGCAGCGGCGGGGGCGGCGCGACGCGATGGCAACTTAAGTGAACGCTTGCGTTCACTACTGGGGAGTCACTACCGTTGGCAGCGACAGTGAACGCTTGCGTTCACTAAGCCATTTGTGGGGGACCCATAGTGACGACCTCTCCATTGATCCAAGACCGGAAACCGGGTACTGCCCGCCGGCAGGGCCATCCCGGCATCGCGCTCACCGTCATCGCGGCCTGCCAGCTCATGGTGGTCCTCGACGCGACGATTGTGAATATCGCGCTTCCGCACATTCAAACCGCACTCGAGTTCAGCACCACCGACCTCACCTGGGTGGTCAGCGCGTACACGCTGACCTTCGGCGGTCTGCTGCTGCTCGGCGCCCGGGCGGGTGACATCCTCGGCCGGCGCCGGGTTTTCATGGCCGGCATCCTGCTGTTCACCTTCGCCTCGCTGCTGGGCGGAATCGCCCAAGAACCCTGGCAATTGCTGGCCGCGCGTGCCCTGCAGGGCGTGGGTGGCGCGATCGCGTCGCCGACGTCGCTGGCCCTGATCACCACCACGTTCGCCGAGGGGCCGGAGCGGAATCGCGCTTTCGGTGTCTTCGCCGCCGTGTCCGCGGGCGGTGGCGCCATCGGTCTGCTCGCCGGCGGGATGCTCACGGAGTGGCTCGACTGGCGGTGGGTGCTCTTCGTCAACGTACCGATCGGTGTACTGATCGCCGTACTCACACCGCTCTACATAAGCGAGTCCGAACGACACCCCGGGCGCTTCGACATCGCGGGCGCACTGACCTCGACCATAGGCATGGCGTCCTTGGTGTACGGCTTCATCCGCGCGGCGGAGGAGGGCTGGCGGGACAATGTGACCCTCGCGTCCTTCGGTGCGGCGTTGGTCTTGCTGGTCGCCTTCGTGTTCATCGAGATGCGGGCGAACGAGCCGATCACCCCGCTGAAGATGTTCGCCGACCGCAACCGCTCCGGGACATACGTGATCATGCTGAGCCTGGCAGCAGCCATGTTCGGCATGTTCTTCTACATCGTTCTGTTCGTGCAGAACGTGCTGGGGTTCAGCCCGATCGAGGCAGGCCTGGCCTTTCTTCCCATCACAGTCGCGATCGTGGTCGGAGCGGGTCTCTCGCAGCGCTTCCTCCCCGTGCTCGGCCCCAAGCCGTTCATGCTCGTCGGCTCGGCCGCCGTAGTGGTAGGGCTCGCCTGGCAGACGTTCATCAGCCCCGACAGCTCGTATGCAGGCGGAGTCCTGGGCCCGATGCTGGTGTTCGGCTTCGGCATGGGCCTGAACTTCGTCACGGCGACGGTGACCGCGGTCTCCGGTGTCGCCCAGCACGAGGCGGGCGCCGCGTCCGGCTTGCTCAATGCCACGCAACAGGTGGGCGGTTCGCTGGGCCTGTCCATCCTCACCACTGTGTTCGGCACGGCCAGCAAGGACGAGGCGGAGAAGCAGATTCCGCACTTCCTCGCCGACGGCTCGGCCGCGCAGAAGGCAGAGTTCGCGCAGACACATCAACTGCCCGCACCCTGGGGGCATGAGGTGCTCGCGCAGGGTATTTCGACGGCGTTCATCCCGGCCGTTGCCATGGCCGTCCTCGCCACCGTCACCGCGTGGTGGGTGATCCGGGTACGCAAGAGCGACCTGGATGCACTCGCCGGTACTGCCGGCCCTATGGGCGGCTGACGGGAGAGGAGTGCGGGCCGGTCTGGGCGGCTGGTCGACGGGCGCCACGGGGGTGCGTCCGCGGCCGACTGGCCGGCCCGCGACGAGTCGGCCCGCGACAGGCCGCGCACGGCTGACACCTGTCCGGCGGACCGATGGCGAGAGCGGCGGTCCGGATCTCCGTACACCGTCCCGCCAACCGGGAGCCGCAGCGGCAGCGTCCGACGGAAACAGCAAACGGACGCTCCGCGCGGCGGCCGCAACACCGAGCAGGAGAAACAGCACCGGCAACACCTCCATGACCACCCCCTACAGCGCTCGTGTGTACCGATGTGCAGTCTGCGCACAGCAGATGCCACTACAACGAGCCCACGGTCACAGAGAGTTCCCGGGATGCACAGAGAGTTTCGAAGGGCTGAGCCGACTCGGCGGCGAGCCGCGTCGGCGACACGGGGACACAGCCCGCGCTAGGCCGACGCCGGCATCCAGTCCGGCAGAGCCTCCGTCCGCCCCACCCATTCCGCCGGCGGCGTCCCCGCCTTCCCCGAAGCGATCACGCCGCCGACAATGGCGCAGGTGGTGTCCACGTCCCCGCCGACCTGCGCCGTCGTCCAGAAAGCCGCCTCGTAGTCGCCGAGGGAGCGTGCCGCCGACCACAGGGCGAAGGGCACCGTGTCATGAGCCGTCGTACGCCGTCCGCAGCCCAGTACGGCCGCGACCGTGGCAGCGTCGCCATAGTCGAGCATGTCCCGGGCGCGACGCAGACCTGCGCCGACGGCGCTCTTCGGCACGAGTGCGATGACGTCGTCCAGGAGCGACTCGGCACTGGGCGGCCCGCCGGGAGCGGCGACCAGGGCGGCGGCCGCTGCGACCGCCATGGCGCCGACCACGGCCTCACGGTGCTGGTGTGTGGTGTACGCGGAGATCTCGGCCTGGTGCGTGGCCTGCTCCGGGTCGTCCGCGTACCAGGCGCCCAGTGGGGCGATCCGCATCGCGGCGCCGTTGCCCCAGGATCCCTGCCCGTTGAACAGCGCGGCGGCGAGCTCCCGCCAGTCGCCACCTTCCCGGACGAGCCTGAGAAGCCGGTTGACCGCGGGTCCGTACCCCCGGTCGAAGTCGTGGTGCTCCGCGAAGGAGCGGGCCAGTGCGTCCTGGTCGATGCGCTGGTGGGCGGCGAGTACGGCGACCACGGAGCAGGCCATCTCCGTGTCGTCCGTCCACGGCCAGGGTCCGGGTGGCAGCTCTCGGCGCTTGAGCAGCGGGTAGTTCACCGGCACGAAGAACTGGGAGCCCAGCGCGTCCCCCACCGAAAGTCCGCGCAGGCTGCCCAGGGCGCGGTCCAGGCGCCCGTCGGGAGAGGAGTCAGTCATCGCCCTGCCACTCTAATTCGTTGCTAAGGGATCCAGCACCACTGGGGTGGTTCTGCTGGCCCCGTTCGAGTTCCGGGACCGTGACGTCTTCTGCCACTCCGGCTGATGAAGGCCTCCGGATAGACAGATGCATGGTCCCGGTGCTTGTGGTGGTGGCAGTCGTGTGGACGCCGGACAGACGCCTGCGGTCGGCCTGGCCGTTGATGCCTCCGGACAGATCCGCGCTGTCCGGCGCCCTCCCGCTGCCGCCAGCATGAGCTGTTGGTTTCGGTGTGAGCCGGCTCCTCGAAGCCGCGAGGTGCAAGAGCGTCGGGAGTCAACACTCGTTGCCGTGATCCCTCGTTGGTGTTGGTGGGACGAGCCCACTGCACGGTGACCTCTCGATACACCCGAGCTGGCTTAGCTCTGGCATAGACCGAGGCCCGTGCGGTGCGCTGGTGCCACGAACACGGCTAGTGAGGCGTCGGTCCAGCCCTCGTGGCTGAGACCTGGAATTAGGTCGCCGCGTGGCCCGCATGCGCTTGTCACCAGCGCGAACACCCGCACAAGGGAGAGAGTCAGAGTGATCTACTGCGGAATCGACTGGGCAGAACGGACACACGACGTCGCCCTGGTCGATGACACCGGCCAGTTATTGGCCAAGAGGCACATCAACGACGATGCGGCCGGATACAAAATCCTTCTGGATCTGCTCGCCGAGCACGGCGACTCCGAAGAAAACCCGATACCCGTGGCCATCGAGACCTCTCGTGGCCTGCTGGTCTCGGTGTTGAGGCAGGGCAAGCGGCGGGTCTTTGCGATCAATCCGATGGCCGCGGCCCGATACCGCGACCGGCACAGCGTCTCGCGCAAGAAGTCCGATCCGGGCGATGCTCTCGTGCTGGCAAACATCCTGCGCACCGACATGCACGCTCACCGGCCGCTGCCCGGCGACAGCGACCTGGCCCGGGCCATCGCCGTCCTCGCACGGGCCCAGCAGGACGCGACTTGGAACCGTCAGCAGACGGCCAACCAGCTCCGCTCACTGCTGCGCGAGTACTACCCCTCAGCCTTGGAGGCCTTCGCCGCCTGGACCAACGGTCCGTGCCGACCGGAGGCCCATGAACTCCTGCGGCTGGCGCCTACCCCGGTCAGGGCTGCACGGCTCACCCGCACGCAGATCGGTGCGGCCCTCAAGAGGGCCGGCCGCACGCGGGGCATCGAAGTTGAGACCGAGCGGCTCCGTGAAATCTTCCGCGCCGAATACGCTCACCAGCCGCCGCTCGTCGAGGACGCGCTCGGCCAGCAGATGCTCGCCCTCCTCATCCAGCTGCAGGCCGCTTGCACTGCGGCCGACGACCTCGCCAAGGCGGTGGAGGAAGCTTTCCCTCAGCACCCGGACGCTGACGTGATGCTGAGCTTCCCGGGACTCGGCGTCCAGCTCGGCGCCCGAGTACTCGCCGAGATTGGAGACGACCGCTCCCGGTTCGCTGACGCCCGCGGCCTCAGGGCCTACGCGGGCTCCTCGCCCATCACCAGGGCCTCCGGCAAGAAGTCGAGCGTTACCCGTCGGCGTGTGAAAAACGACCGCCTAAACCACGCCGGCTACCTGTGGGCCTTCTCCGCGCCCAACGGCTCCCCAGGCGCCAAAGCCCACTACCGCCGACGACGTGATCAGCACGGAGACTGGCACGCGGCCGCATTGCGCAATCTCTTCAATCGCTTGATCGGCCAGCTCTATCACTGCCTGCAGCACGGTCATCTCTATGACGAGACGCTTGCCTTCCCACCTCCGCCGGAGCAACTTGAGGTCACCGCCGCATAGCGGGCAGCGCCCACCCCTCAGTCCGGGAGGTTCAGCCCGAACTCGCGGAGCCGAGGCAGACAGATGTCCAGGCATACCTCCACGGATGCAGCGTCCGTGCGCACCAGGAGGTCCTCATGAAACGGCCCTCCGCTCGCGACGAACGTCCATGGCTTCGTGCCCTCGCGCATGCGCTCGGCGTCGACCTTGAACAGAACCGTGACTCCCTGCTCAGCGAGCGATTCCATGACACGCAGCACGTCCACTGAGATCTTCCCTCGCACCCGAAATCGAACAGCAAGCCACGCTACACAGACTTCACAGCTTCCCCTTGACGGCTTAGTACTGCAGCCGCAGTTGCTGTGACCGGTAGGCCGGACGCTCGTTGAGCCGGGCATGGGCGGGGACGTCACGGTTGACGATGTGCAGGGCTGGGCAGCGGGGCTGGAGGTGCTGCAGGACCGGATCGGTCAGCATTTCCGCAGGTCGGAGCCTCGCCGTCGGGCGGGTGAGTATCTGCGGGGACTGTTGGCCCCGCTGCAGCGGAAGAACGGCTGGACGCTGGCCGAGCAGGCCGGCGAGCGGTGTCCGGACGGCATGCAGCGGTTGTTGAACCAGGCCGACTGGGACGCGGACGCGGTCCGTGACGAGGTCCGGTCCTTCGTGGTGGAGCATCTCGCCGCGGACGACGGCGTGTTGATCGTGGACGAGACCGGGTTTGTGAAGAAGGGTGTGCGGTCGGCCGGGGTGCAGCGGCAGTACACCGGCACTACCGGG
>NZ_JBHXVG010000038.1:0-63150 GCF_042672405.1 Streptomyces sp. NPDC127197
GGGCGAGGTCATCAAGACCGTCCCCGAGTCCAAGATCGTCGAGACGCTCATCGAGGAGGCCATGAAGCTGGCCGAGCAGATGGAGGCGGACGGGGTGACGTCGGGCGAGCCGTCGGTGTCGGTGGCGGGCTGACGGAGCTCAGGGCAGCGTCCCCAGGGGCGCGAGGCTGTGTCGATATGCGGCTCCGCCGCGTGGGCGCGACCAGCCACACACAACCCGCACTCGCCAGACCACAAGTCCTCCCGAGTTCTCAGGCGCCCGGCAGCCGACGGTCACCTTCAAGCGAGCGGCAACCAACACAGGGCGGCGCGGCAAAGCTTCCGCAGGTACAGTGCGGGGACCAGCAGATCCGACCCTGAGGCCCCGCCCGTGCTGACCCAGACGACCTCCCGGGTCCTCGAACCGAGCGACCTGGACGCCGCGCTCGCCGTCCTCGACCGTGAGCCCGTCGCGAACGCCTTCGTGACGTCCCGGGTCCAGGTCGCCGGACTGGACCCCTGGCGGCTCGGCGGCGAGATGTGGGGCTGGTACGAGGACGGCATGCTGACGTCCCTGTGCTACGCGGGCGCCAACCTCGTCCCCATCTGTGCCACGCCCCGCGCGGTCCGCGCCTTCGCCGACCGGGCGAGAAGGGCGGGCCGCCGCTGCTCCTCCATCGTGGGCCCCGCCGAACCCACCGCCCAGCTGTGGCGTCTCCTCGAACCGCAGTGGGGCCCGGCCCGCGAGGTCCGCGCACACCAGCCGCTCATGGTCACCGACCGCATGCCCGCCGACATCGCCCCGGACCCCTACGTCCGCCGCGTCCGCAAGGACGAGATGGAGACGATCATGCCGGCCTGCGTGGCGATGTTCACGGAGGAGGTCGGCGTCTCCCCGCTGACCGGTGACGGCGGCCTCCTCTACCAGGCCCGCGTCGCCGAACTCGTCGGCTCCGGCCGCTCCTTCGCCCGCCTCGACGAGCACGGCAAGGTCGTCTTCAAGGCCGAGATCGGCGCAGCGACCGACCGCGCCTGCCAGATCCAGGGCGTGTGGGTGGCCCCCGAGTACCGGGGGAGGGGCCTTGCGGCTCCCGGCATGGCAGCGGTCCTGCGCTACGCCCTCACCGACGTCGCCCCGGTGGTCAGCCTGTACGTCAACGACTACAACACGGCGGCGAGAAGGACGTACCGGAGAGTGGGCTTCCAGGAGGTCGGCGCCTTCATGAGCGTCCTGTTCTGAGGAACGCCGAGGTGACGCCCCCAGGGGCGCGGGGCTGTGTCGATATGCGGCTCCGCCGCGTGGGCGCGACCGGCCCCACCCACCTGCACCGGGACGACGACAGTAACCCCTGTACGCTCCCCCCATGCGCTTCCCCGGTCACGACCCCCACCACCATGAAGACATCGTGATCGGCCCCCTCGACCTCCCGTCCAGGGTTGACGAGGCCCTCGCCGTCCAAGCGGTAGCGTTCGGCCTCGGCGCCGACGAAATCGCCGTACGCCGACAGATCGTGCTGCGGCACATGACCTACCCGGGCGCCCGCGCCCTCGGCGCCACCACCCCTGACGGACGCCTCGTGGGTTTTGTGTACGGCATGCCCAACGACCGCACCCACTGGTGGTCCACCATCGTCGAGCCCTACCTCCGCGCCCAGGGCCTCGACGACTGGCTCGACAACTCCTTCGTGATCACCGAGCTGCATGTGCACCCGCGCTACCAGAACCGCGGTATCGGCCGTGCCCTGATCACCGCGATCACCGACACCGCCGACGAGCCCCGCTCCATCCTCTCCGCCATCGACACCGACAGCCCGGCCCGCGGCCTGTACCACTCCCTCGGCTACGTGGACCTCGCCCGCCAGGTCCTCTTCCCCAGCGCCCCCAAGCCGTACGCCGTGATGGGCGCCCCCCTCCCGCTCCGCCGCCGCGGTTAACCGATTTCCACCGTCCCGCACCGCCCGGCTAACCTCCTTGCCATCACCCTCCCCCACTCTCGGCTTCGCTCGAGCGGGGGGACCCCCATCCGGCAGGAGTACGAGAACGATGGCGAACGCACCGGTCCAGCGCATGTCCCAGTTGATGGCGAAGACGCTGCGCGACGACCCGGCGGACGCCGAGGTCCTCAGCCACAAGCTGCTCGTCCGCGCCGGCTACGTCCGCCGTACCGCCGCCGGGGTGTGGACCTGGCTGCCGCTCGGCAAGAAGGTCCTCGCCAACGTGGAGCGGATCGTCCGTGAGGAGATGGACGCGATCGGCGCCCAGGAGGTGCTGCTCCCCGCCCTGCTGCCGAGGGAGCCGTACGAGGCGACCGGCCGCTGGGACGAGTACGGCCCCGAGCTGTTCCGGCTGCAGGACCGCAAGGGCGGCGACTACCTCCTCGGCCCCACCCACGAGGAGATCTTCACCCTCCTCGTGAAGGACCAGGCGTCCTCCTACAAGGACCTGCCGGTGATCCTCTACCAGATCCAGACCAAGTTCCGCGACGAGGCCCGGCCCCGCGCGGGCATCCTGCGCGGCCGCGAGTTCCTGATGAAGGACTCCTACTCCTTCGACCTCGCCGACGAGGGCCTCGCCCAGTCGTACGCCCTGCACCGCCAGGCCTACCAGAAGGTCTTCGAGCGCCTCGGCCTCGACTACCGCATCTGCGCCGCGACCGCGGGCGCGATGGGCGGCTCGAAGTCGGAGGAGTTCCTCGCCCCGGCCGGTGCCGGCGAGGACACCTTCGCGGACTGCCCCCACTGCGACTTCGCAGCCAACACCGAGGCGATCTCGTACGAGCTCAAGCCGGTGGACGCCTCCGACGTCCCGGCCGCCGAGGAGATCCCGACCCCGGACACCCCCACCATCGAGACCCTCGCCGCCTCGCTCGGCGTCCCGGCCTCCGCCACCCTGAAGAACCTCCTCGTCAAGGTGGACGGCGAGATCGTCGCCGTCGGCGTCCCCGGCGACCGCGAGGTCGACATGGGCAAGGTCGAGGCACACTTCGCCCCGGCGGTCGTCGAGATGGTCACCGAGGCGGACTTCGCGGGCCGCCCGGACCTGGTCCGCGGTTACGTCGGCCCGCAGGGCCTGGGAGAGAAGGTCAAGTACCTCGCCGACCCGCGGGTGGCCCCCGGCACCTCGTGGATCACGGGCGCCAACAAGGAGCACACGCACGCGAAGAACGTCGTCGCGGGCCGTGACTTCGAGGTCGACGAGTACGTGGACGTGGTCGTGGTCCAGGAGGGCGACCCCTGCCCGAAGTGCGGCACCGGCCTCAAGCTGGACCGCGCCATCGAGATCGGCCACATCTTCCAGCTGGGCCGCAAGTACACCGACGCCCTCAAGCTCGACGTCCTCGGCCAGAACGGCAAGCCGGTCCGCGTGACCATGGGCTCCTACGGTATCGGCGTCTCCCGCGCGGTGGCCGCCCTCGCCGAGCAGACCGCCGACGACAAGGGCCTGTGCTGGCCCAAGGAGGTCGCCCCGGCCGACGTGCACGTCGTCGCCGCCGGCAAGGCCCTGCAGACCGAACTCGCCCTCGAGGTCGCCGAGAAGCTCGCCGCGGCCGGCGTTCGCGTGCTGGTCGACGACCGGGCCGGCGTCTCCCCGGGCGTGAAGTTCACCGACTCCGAGCTGATCGGCGTCCCGCAGATCCTGGTCGCCGGCCGCCGCTCCGCCGAGGGCGTGCTCGAGCTGAAGGACCGCAGGACCGGCGAGCGCGAGGAACTCCCGGTCGACGAGGCGATCGCCCGCCTCACGGCATGACCTCGCGGCCTCCGGGGACGGACGGCAGAAGCTGCTCGTCCCCGGAAGCGCCCGGCGGGCCTCACAACCAGCCCGCGAACTCCAGCAACAGTTCCCCGTCCTGAGTCCGCCCCACCCGGCGGGCCCGCACCCCCGACTCCACGGCCCGGAACAGCGTCCAGCCGCGCAGCCGCTCCTGGTCGACGTCCAGGGACTCGGCGAGGCGCTTGACACGCCGGCGGGTCGTCGCGGCGCCCGAGGGCGAGGCGATCAGGTCCTCCACCCGGTCGCGGACGAGGCGGGCCAGATCGAACGCGCACTCCCCGACCACCGGGTCCGGCCCCACTGCAAGCCACGGCATGCGGTCACCGGCGAGCACCTTGCTCTGCCGGAAGGTGCCGTGCAGCAGCCGGTGTTCGGGCGGTGCGCTCAGCAGCTCCGCACGGGCCGCGAGCGCCGCATCGACCAGCGGCGCCGCCTCCGGGTCGGCTGCGACACTCGCCCGCATCGCCTCGGCCTGCCGCCCGGTCCGCTCGGCCACGGTCTCGAAGGTGTGCTCTCCCGGCGGCGCCACCCACAGCCGCCGCAGCGTGCCCGCCGCCTCCAGCAGCGCCTTCGCCTCCGGCAGCGACCGCACCGACACATCCGGATGCAGCCGCTCCAGCAGCAGCGCGCCGTCGTCGGCAACCGGTTCGAGCAGCTGTACGGCGCCCAGGCCGCCCCAGTGCGCAAGCGCGGCCCCCTCGCTCTCCGGCCGGGCCCGGGGCGGCGCCAGCTTCAGCACCGCGGGCGTCCCGTCCGCCCGCCGCACCAGCAGCACCAGGCTGCTCCGCCCGCCCGGCACCTGCACGCGTTCCACGGTCAACTCGCGTAGAGCAACGGCCCGTTGGGCGACCTCCGGCAGCTTCTCCAACCAGGCGTCACCGTCCGGTGCCGTCTCACCGAGCGCCCTGACCAGACGCCGCGGCGGTTCGAAAGCCATACGCGAGTCGATTCCTTTCTGTACGGGTCACGCCGTCGGCGCCGAAGCCGAAGGCGGTGCCGAGGCCGGGGGAGTGGCGGTTTCCGGCCCCGGGCCCGTGGCCGCCCGCTCGGCGAGACCAGGGAAGGCTACGCTCCCGCCGCGCCAGCGCACCGCCCGCACCGCCGCCTCCCGCAGCGCTGCCGCGGCCGTGCGCCGCAGCCCGCCCCCGGCCGCCCGCACCAGGTCGGAGTACACGCCGGCCACACGTTCCTCCAGCTCGGCGGCGAGTCGTACGGCCGTCGTCGAGTCCGTCACCGGGAACGGCAACGCGTATCCGCCGGCCGCGGCGACCGGCTCACCGCCCAGGTCCCGCACCTCGCGCACCAGAGCGTCACGCCGCGCGCGATGGGCGTCGTACGCCGCCCGCGCCTCCGTACGCCGACCTTCTTCGATCCTCCCGCCGACCACGCCGTACCCGTACACGGCGGCGTGCTCGGCGGCCAGCGCCGCCTGGAGTGCCCGCAGCTCCCCGTCCTCCGCCTCGCTCATCTCTCACCCTCCGTCAGCAGGTACGCGTGCGCCGCCCCGGCCGCCGCCACCGAGGCCAGCAGCCGTGCCAGCTCGCCCGGCAGGTCGAGCAGCGCTTCGGCCCGCCGGTCCGCGAGCGACCGCTCGGCGCCCGCGAGCCGCGCGAGCGCATCTTTCTCGCTGCTCGGCACCGAGGACGGCGCCGGGGACGGTGCCGAGGACGGCGCGGAAACCGTGGGCGACGCCTTCGCCATCGTGTCCCCGAACGCCTCGGCATGCCGCGCGGTCTCGTCCCGCAACGGCCGCAACCGCTCGGCCAGCGCGGGATGTACGGCCATCACCGCGTCGTACTCGTCCACGAGTCCGCTGCTGTCCCGGGCCGCACGCGCGCGTGCCCGGTCGGTGACGGACGGACTGCCGCCGGTGGCGCCGGAGTCCTCGGGCCCGCCGGAGCAGCCCGTGAGGAACGCGACGCCCGCGGCCGAGGCGAGCAGGGTCCTTCTGCGCGGTCCCGAAGGGGTGCGCGGAGACAGGGGAAACGGCACGGCTGACGTCCTCGAAGGCTCGTACGAAAGGACTGGGCGGCATGCCCGTGATCACCGTACCCGCGCACACGTGTCCGACCACTCATCGGCACCGCTCGGACACAGGTGGACGGCAACACTCCCTGCGACCGGATACCCTTTGACCAGACACGCGACCAACCCACAACAGCACACGCGGCCGAGGAGTCACCCGGATGAGCACCACCCAGAGCGAGAGGCTGCGAGAACTGCTGGAACCGCTCGTCACCTCCCAGGGCCTCGATCTCGAAGAGATCGCAGTGGACTCCGTCGGACGCAAGCGGGTGCTGCGCGTCGTCGTCGACTCCGACACCGGAGCGGACTTGGACCGGATCGCCGATGTGAGCCGTGTGCTCTCGGCGAAGCTCGACGAGACGGACGCGATGGGTGAGGGCGAGTACACCCTCGAGGTCGGAACCCCGGGCGCGGAACGCCTCCTCACGCAGCACCGGCACTATGTGCGCGCCACCGGCCGGCTGGTCAGATTCCAGCTGGCCGAGGGCGAAGAACTGGTGGCCAGAATCCTCACCGTCGACGACGAGGGCGTCGACCTCGAGGTACCCGGGATCAAGGGGCGCAAGCCCACCGCGCGCAGGCTGCCCTTCGAGGACATCGCCAAGGCGCGCGTCCAGGTCGAGTTCAGCCGCAAGGACAAGAAGGACATGAAGGAAGAGGAGGAGGCGTAGCCGTGGACATCGACATGAGTGCCCTGCGGGGCTTGGTTCGGGAGAAGGAGATCTCCTTCGACCTGCTCGTCGAAGCGATCGAGGCGGCCCTCCTCATCGCCTACCACCGCACCGAGGGAAGCCGCCGACACGCGCGCGTGGAGCTCAACCGGGAGACCGGACATGTGACCGTGTGGGCGAAGGAGGATCCCGAGGACCTCGAGGAGGGCCAGGAGCCCCGCGAGTTCGACGACACCCCGTCCGGTTTCGGCCGGATCGCCGCGACCACCGCCAAGCAGGTCATCCTGCAGCGGCTGCGCGACGCCGAGGACGACGCCACGCTCGGTGAGTACGCCGGCCGCGAGGGCGACATCGTCACCGGCGTGGTGCAGCAGGGGCGCGACCCCAAGAACGTGCTCGTCGACATCGGCAAGCTGGAGGCGATCCTGCCGGTGCAGGAGCAGGTGCCGGGCGAGACGTACCCGCACGGCATGCGGCTCCGCTCGTACGTCGTACGGGTGGCGAAGGGCGTGCGCGGTCCCTCGGTGACCCTGTCCCGGACGCATCCCAATCTGGTGAAGAAGCTGTTCGCCCTGG
Organism: Streptomyces sp. NPDC127197; assembly: GCF_042672405.1. Taxonomy (NCBI): domain Bacteria; kingdom Bacillati; phylum Actinomycetota; class Actinomycetes; order Kitasatosporales; family Streptomycetaceae; genus Streptomyces; species Streptomyces sp. NPDC127197. Next base: position 7,023 of record NZ_JBHXVG010000038.1, read on the forward strand.
AGGTGCCGGAGATCGCCGACGGGTCGGTCGAGATCGCGGCCATCGCACGTGAGGCCGGTCACCGCACCAAGATCGCCGTCCGCTCCACCCGGTCGGGTCTGAACGCCAAGGGCGCCTGCATCGGCCCCATGGGCGGCCGGGTGCGCAACGTGATGGGCGAGCTGAACGGCGAGAAGATCGACATCGTCGACTGGTCGGATGATCCGGCGGAAATGGTGGCGAACGCGCTGTCCCCCGCGCGGGTGTCCAAGGTCGAGGTCGTGGACATGGCGGCCCGCTCCGCCCGCGTGACGGTGCCGGACTACCAGCTGTCGCTGGCGATCGGCAAGGAAGGGCAGAATGCCCGGCTTGCGGCCCGCCTCACCGGCTGGCGGATCGACATCCGTCCGGACACCGAGCAGCCCGGGGAATAGATCCAGGCCGCAGGGCGCTAGGAACACGACAGATCTGTGCGCGGCAACTGTTCGATCTCTGCCCCAAAGGGGTGAGGTCGGTACGGGGAGGTAGACTTAAGCGTGTCTGGCCGGACGCCTGCCCGCGTATGCCCTGAACGCACCTGTGTGGGGTGCCGGGAGCGAGCGGCCAAGACAGATCTGCTGCGCATCGTGGCGATCAAGGACGCATGTGTCCCTGATCCTCGCGGTACGCTGCCCGGCCGGGGTGCGTATGTGCACCCCGCCCTGGTCTGTATCGACCAGGCGGTGCGCCGCCGGGCGTTCACGCGGGCGCTGCGCGCCCCGGGTGCGCTCGACACAAAGGCGTTGCGCCGGTACGTCGAGCAGACAACAGTTGCTGAGCAGGCAACACCGTAAGAAGCGTCGCGCGGAACCCCGTGCGGCCCTGGTACCTCGCGAGTCGAAAGCAGGTCGAGATTGCGATGAGCACTCGATGAGTACGCGATGAGTACGCCCATGAAGTAGCGACGGTCCGGCCGCAACCCGGACCTAAAAGGAGCGAAGTGGCTAAGGTCCGGGTATACGAACTCGCCAAGGAGTTCGGCGTCGAGAGCAAGGTCGTCATGGCCAAGCTCCAGGAACTCGGTGAATTCGTCCGATCGGCGTCTTCGACGATCGAGGCGCCCGTAGTACGCAAACTGACTGACGCCTTCCAGCAGGGTGGTGGCAACGGCAAGTCCGCCGCGAAACCCGCCCCCAGGAAGGCCGCCCCCAAGCCCGCCGCGCCCTCTCCGGCGCAGGCGGCACGTCCGGCTGCCCCGCGGCCGGCCGCACCCAAGCCCCCGACGGCACCGCAGCCGACGGCACCGCAGCCGACGGCACCCGCGGCCCCCGCAGCCCCTGCGGCGTCCGCGCCGGCCCCCGGCCCGCGTCCCACCCCGGGACCGAAGCCCGCGCCGCGTCCGGCTCCGGCTGCCCCGGAGTTCACCGCTCCGCCGGCGGCCCCGACCCCGGCCGCCGCGTCCGGCCCCAAGCCCGGCGCGCGTCCCGGTGCCCCCAAGCCCGGCGGCCGTCCCGGCGGCCAGGACCGACAGGGCGGCCAGCGTCCCGGCGGTCAGGCTCCGCGTCCCGGCGCCGGCGCACCGCGTCCCGGTGCCCGTCCGGCCGGTCCGCGTCCGGGCAACAACCCCTTCACCTCCGGTGGCTCCACCGGTATGGCGCGTCCGCAGGCGCCCCGTCCGCAGGGACAGCGTCCCGGCGGTGCCGGTGCTCCCGGCGGCGGTCCCCGTCCGCAGGGCCCCGGTGCCCAGGGCGGCGGTCCGCGTCCGCAGGCTCCGGGCGGTGCCCGTCCGAGCCCGGGCTCGATGCCGCGTCCGCAGGGCGGCGGCCCGCGTCCCGGCGGTGGCCCCGCCGGTCCGCGTCCGAACCCCGGCATGATGCCGCAGCGTCCTGCTGCCGGCCCGCGTCCCGGTGGCGGTGGCCCCGGTGGCCGTGGTCCCGGTGGCGGCGGTCGTCCCGGTGGCGGCGGCGGTCGCCCGGGTGGCGGCGGTTTCGCCGGTCGTCCCGGTGGTGGCGGTGGCGGCTTCGCCGGCCGTCCCGGCGGTCCGGGTGGCGGTGGCGGCGGTTTCGCCGGTCGTCCGGGTGGTCCCGGTGGCGGCGGTGGCCGTCCCGGCTTCGGTGGTCGTCCCGGTGGTCCCGGTGGCCGTGGTGGCACGCAGGGTGCCTTCGGTCGTCCCGGCGGTCCCGCGCGTCGTGGCCGTAAGTCGAAGCGGCAGAGGCGCCAGGAGTACGAGGCCATGCAGGCCCCGTCGGTCGGCGGTGTGATGCTGCCTCGCGGCAACGGCGAGACCATTCGCCTGTCGCGCGGTGCGTCGCTCACCGACTTCGCGGAGAAGATCAACGCCAACCCGGCGTCGCTCGTCGCGGTCATGATGAACCTCGGCGAGATGGTCACCGCGACCCAGTCCGTCTCCGACGAGACGCTGGAACTCCTCGCCAGCGAGATGAACTACACGGTTCAGATCGTCAGCCCCGAGGAGGAGGACCGCGAGCTGCTCGAGTCCTTCGACATCGAGTTCGGCGAGGACGAGGGCGACGACGAGGACCTGGTGGTCCGCCCGCCGGTCGTCACCGTCATGGGTCACGTCGACCACGGTAAGACCCGACTGCTCGACGCCATCCGCAAGACGAACGTCATCGCGGGCGAGGCCGGCGGCATCACCCAGCACATCGGTGCCTACCAGGTCGCGACCGAGGTCAACGACGAAGAGCGCAAGATCACCTTCATCGACACCCCGGGTCACGAGGCGTTCACCGCCATGCGTGCCCGTGGTGCGAAGTCGACCGACATCGCGATCCTGGTCGTCGCGGCCAACGACGGCGTCATGCCGCAGACGGTCGAGGCGCTCAACCACGCCAAGGCGGCCGACGTCCCGATCGTCGTCGCGGTCAACAAGATCGACGTCGAGGGCGCCGACCCGACCAAGGTGCGCGGTCAGCTCACCGAGTACGGCCTGGTGGCCGAGGAGTACGGCGGCGACACGATGTTCGTCGACATCTCCGCCAAGCAGGGTCTGCACATCGACTCCCTGCTGGAGGCCGTGATCCTCACGGCCGACGCCTCGCTCGACCTGCGGGCCAACCCGAACCAGGACGCGCAGGGCATCTCGATCGAGTCCCGTCTCGACCGCGGCCGTGGTGCCGTGGCGACGGTCCTCGTCCAGCGAGGCACGCTGCGGGTCGGTGACACGATGGTCGTGGGCGACGCCTACGGTCGCGTGCGCGCCATGCTCGACGACAACGGCAACAACGTCGCCGAGGCGGGCCCGTCGACGCCGGTCCAGGTCCTGGGCCTGACCAACGTCCCGGGCGCGGGCGACAACTTCCTCGTCGTCGAGGAGGACCGTACGGCCCGCCAGATCGCCGAGAAGCGTGCCGCCCGCGAGCGCAACGCGGCCTTCGCCAAGCGCACGCGTCGCGTCTCGCTGGAGGACCTGGACAAGGTGCTCAAGGCCGGCGAGGTCCAGCAGCTGAACCTGATCATCAAGGGTGACGCTTCTGGTTCCGTCGAGGCCCTGGAGTCCTCCCTGCTCCAGCTGGACGTCGGCGAAGAGGTCGACATCCGCGTCCTGCACCGCGGCGTCGGTGCGGTCACGGAGTCCGACATCGACCTGGCGATGGGCTCCGACGCCATCGTGATCGGCTTCAACGTCCGTGCGGCCGGCCGCGCGGCGCAGATGGCCGAGCGCGAGGGTGTGGACGTCCGCTACTACTCGGTCATCTACCAGGCGATCGAGGAGATCGAGGCGGCCCTCAAGGGCATGCTCAAGCCGGAGTTCGAGGAGGTCGAGCTCGGTACGGCGGAGATCCGCGAGGTCTTCAAGTCGTCCAAGCTGGGCAACATCGCCGGTGTGCTCATCCGCTCCGGCGAGGTCAGGCGCAACACCAAGGCGCGCCTCATCCGCGACGGCAAGGTGGTCGCGGAGAACCTCACCATCGAGGGCCTGCGTCGCTTCAAGGACGACGTCACCGAGATCCGCGAAGGGTTCGAGGGCGGTATCAACCTCGGCAACTTCAACGACATCAAGGTGGACGACGTCATCGCGACGTACGAGATGCGGGAGAAGCCGCGGGCGTAATTGCGCCGACGGTTTGTGCTGGCCGGCGGGACTTCGGTCCTGCCGGCCAGCGCGCCGTGTACTGGGGGCTCCACCCCAGACCTCGGCCGGTCGGCCAGGAGGCGGGCGAAAAGAATCCCGTCGAGCCGTCCGCCCGTTCGTTGTACCTTTCTTGATGTCCCTGCCGACTGAACAGCGGGGGCCATCGATCCCGTACCGGCGGGTGAACCGGTTACATACATGTATGTGGGGACGCTGTCCTTCGACCTGCTTCTCGGCGACGTACGGTCGCTGAAGGAGAAGCGCTCCGTCGTCCGTCCGATCGTCGCGGAACTCCAGCGGAAGTACGCCGTGAGCGCGGCCGAGGTGGATCACATGGACCTTCATCGCAGGGCCCTCATCGGTCTCGCGATGGTGTCCGGCGACGCGGGGCACCTGACGGACGTACTGGACCGGTGCGAGCGGCTGGTCGCCGGCCGCCCCGAGGTGGAGCTGCTGTCCGTGAGACGCCGCTTCCACGGCGACGACGACTGACCGAAGAACGTAGACAGGAAAGAACGGGAGACGGACCAGTGGCCGACAACGCGCGGGCTAAGAGGCTGGCGGACCTCATCCGAGAGGTGGTGGCCCAGAAGCTGCAGCGCGGGATCAAGGACCCGCGGCTCGGCTCGCACGTCACCATCACGGACACCCGGGTGACGGGCGATCTGCGGGAGGCGACCGTCTTCTACACCGTGTACGGGGACGAAGCGGAGCGGGCGGCCGCGGCCGCCGGTCTGGAGAGCGCCAAGGGCATCCTGCGCTCCGAGGTCGGCAGGGCGGCCGGTGTGAAGTTCACGCCGACCCTGACCTTCGTCGCCGACGCCCTCCCGGACACCGCCCGGACCATCGAGGACCTCCTCGACAAGGCGCGCGCCTCCGACGAGAAGGTGCGCGAGGCGGCCACCGGCGCCGCATACGCCGGAGACGCCGACCCGTACAAGAAGCCGGGTGACGACGAGGACGACACCACCGAATGACCCAGAAGCACACCACGCCCGACGGCCTCGTCATCGTCGACAAGCCGTCGGGCTTCACTTCGCACGACGTGGTCGCCAAGATGCGCGGCATCGCCAGGACGCGCCGCGTCGGCCACGCCGGCACCCTCGACCCGATGGCGACCGGCGTCCTCGTCCTCGGCGTCGAGAAGGCGACCAAGCTCCTCGGGCACCTCGCGCTGACCGAGAAGGAGTACCTGGGCACGATCCGCCTGGGCCAGACGACCGTGACGGACGATGCCGAGGGCGAGATCACGGGGTCGGTCGACGCCTCGAAGGTCACCCGGGAGGCCATCGACGCCGGGATCGCCAAGCTGACCGGCGACATCATGCAGGTACCGTCCAAGGTCAGCGCCATCAAGATCAACGGTGTGCGCTCCTACAAGCGGGCGCGGGAGGGCGAGGACTTCGACATCCCGGCCCGCCGCGTGACGGTGTCGTCGTTCAGCGTGTACGACGTCCGGGACGCCGTGGCCGAGGACGGCACGCCCGTGCTCGACCTGGTCGTGTCGGTGGTCTGCTCCTCCGGCACCTACATCCGCGCCCTCGCCCGCGACCTGGGCGCCGACCTCGGCGTCGGCGGCCACCTCACCGCGCTGCGCCGGACGCGCGTCGGACCGTACAAGCTCGACTCGGCCCGTACCCTCGACCAGCTCCAGGAGGAGCTGACCGTCATGCCGATCGCCGAGGCCGCCACGGCCGCGTTCCCGCGCTGGGACGTGGACGCCAGACGGGCCCGGCTGCTCACCAACGGTGTCCGGCTCGACATGCCCGACGTGTACGCGGACCGTGGCCCGGTGGCCGTCTTCGACCCCGAGGGCCGCTTCCTCGCGCTCGTGGAGGAGCAGCGGGGCAAGGCGAAGAGCCTCGCCGTCTTCGGCTGACGGCTCGGGGCTGCCCGTGGAGCGGCGGTCACGGGGTCGTGCACTCCCGCCGCTCCACGGTCCCCCTCGGTTCCCCCATCCCTAGGGTGTATCCAACGACCCCTTCCCGTTCACCCGTCCGGGCAGGCGCTCGGAGTGAAGCGGGGGAGTGCAAGGGGGCGCGTTGGGTCCGCGATCTGTCCGTCTGATCATCCCGCCCCTACCGTCGAATGCAGGGCACGTGTACGACGGGGAGGTTCGACCATGGCGGTACGGGGCCGGCGGACCGCACCGCAGGGCGGCTCGCGTGAGAACGCCGGGCGCGCGCCACACCACGACGCCCTTGTACGCATCCACGACCTGGCCGGACGCCCGCGCGGCACGGGTGTCGTCGCCGACCACGACGGCACGGTCCTCACCAGCCACGAAACCGTCGACGGGCTGACCCGCCTCGTTCTCCACGACGCCAGGGGCCGCAGCTGTGTCGTCACCGCCGATGCCGTGACCCCGCTGCCCGAGCTCGACCTGGCTCTCGTACAGACCGAGGGCCTCGGCGCGAACCCGCTCCCCGTCACCGTGCGGGACCACATCGAGAGCGGCACGTATGTGCGGATCGCCGCCGGCGGCTGGCGCGAGGCCCGTGTGCTGGGCGCGACCAGTGTGACGTACACGGCCACGGACCGCTTCCATCTCCTCGACGACGTACTGGAGTTGGCGATCGGCACGGCCGGCCGGGACGCGCTGCGGCTGGGCGGTGGCGCGGCAGGGGGGCCGGTCGTCGACGTCACGACCGGCGCCGTGGTCGCGGTCCTCGGCACCGCCCTGCAGGCCGGTCACCGCGACACCGGCTTCGCCGTTCCGCTGCGCCGCACCGAGAGCGGCCCACTCGCCGACCTGCTCGCCCGCAACGCCGCGACGGTGCCGGCGTACGGGGCCGACCTCAACCTTGCCGGAGTACTGGAGCTGACGGGCACGTCGGTGGGGCAGGACGGGGCGGGCGGGGCGGTTGTGGGCTGCCTTGGCGGGGTGGGTGCCGGGGCGGTTGCGAGCCAGCTCGGCGTGGACGGTGGGGCGTTTGCGAGCGACCGCGGCTGGGCGGGCGCCGGGGCCGCCTTCGGCGCGGTCCAGCCAGTCGAACGGGCCGCGGCGGTGCGGGAGTTCGACGCGTTCACCGCGGGCCCGGCCATCGTCCTCGGGCTCGTCGGGCCGCCGGGCAGCGGTCGTACGACGGAACTCGCGGCCCTTGCCGACCGCCGCAGCCGGGGCGCGGAACCGGCGCCCACGCTGTGGCTGCGCGGCTCCGACCTGAGGGACGACGACGCCTCGGTGGCGGACGCGGCCCGCCGGGCGCTGACCCGGGCGGCCCGCATCGTGGCGGCGTCCGGCGCCGGCCTGCCGACCGACCTGCGGCATGCCGATCCCGACGGCTTCGCGGTGGATGGCGGTGACGCCGATTCCGGGGGCTCGTGCGGCGATCCTGACGCCCCCGACCCCGCTGGCCTGGGCGACATCCGGCCCGAACGGGTCGCCGCCCTGGCCCGTGCCGCGGGCCGGCCCCTGTTGTTGCTGCTCGACGGTCCCGAGGAGATGCCGCCGGTTCTGGCTCACCGGCTGCCCGAGTGGACGGACGGGACGGCGAGGTGGCTGCGGGAGACGGGGGCGCGGCTGGTGGTCGCGTGCCGGGCGGAGTACTGGGAGCGGGCGGGGGCGGAGTTCCCGCGGGAGTTCCTTCATGCGGGCGGGCAGTACGACGAAGGCCCCGGCAACCTTCCGCCCTACGTCCACCTCGGCGACCTGGACGAGGCCGAGGCCCGCGAGGCCCGCGCCCGCTACGGCCTGCCCGAGGACGCTCTCACCGGCCCCGATGCCCGCCACCCCCTCACCCTCCGCCTCCTCTCCGAGGTCCGCGCCGCCCTCCCGGATGCCCCCGTCGCCACTCCCGTGGACCGGCACGACGTCCTCTCCGCCCACCTCGACCTGATGTGCCTGCGTGTCGCGGTCCGGCTCGCCGCCGAGAACGGCCTGCGCGGCACCGCCGTACGGCGCCTCGCGGCGAGGGTGGCCGGGCAGGTCCACGAGGCCGCCCGGCGCAGCCTCGGCCCCGGACAGGGCGAACTGGACCGGGAGTCGTTCGAGGCCCTCTTCCCGTGGGGACCCGCACCCGCTCGGCTCGGCGGCGGAACCGGCTGGGCGTCCGCCGTCCTCACCGAAGGCCTCCTCGTCCCCGCCGGCACCGGCTACCGCTTCGCGCACGAGGAGCTCGCCGACTGGCTCCAGGGCACACACCTCGACCTCGACGAGGCCCTGCGCGCCCTGGTCCACCGCCCCCTCACCCCGCACACCCCGCACCCCCTCCCCGTTCCGCACCACCGCATCGGCCCCGTCGTCCAGGCCCTCCTCCTCGTCGCCCGCCAGCAGGGCACCCGCCAACTCGCCCGCCGCCTGGAAGAGCTGGTGCACGCCCTGGACGCCGACCCGCGCTCCTGGTGGGCCGCCCGCCTGCTCGCCGAGGTCCTGCGCAGGGTGCCGGACGCCACGCCGTACGTCGGTGTCCTGCGGCTGCTCGCCGACGGCATCGCCGACTGGCGGCGGCAACAGCGGCCCGTCCCCGGGGAGTTCGGGCCCGCCTTCTGGACGGACCTGCCGCTGTCCGAGGCCGAGCGTCTCGACCTGCTGCGCCGGCTCGTCCGCGCCGACACCACCACCGGTGGCGCCCGGTACCTCGACGCCGCCGCACACCTCCTCGCCGCCGACCCCACCGCCGTACAACCGCATCTCGCCCGCTGGTTCGACGACGAGCGGCCGTTGCCCGCGACCCCGCACGCCACCGTTGCCACGGCCGCACAGGCGCTGCTGCACACGCACCGGCACCGGGCGCTGGACGACCTCACCGAGGTGCTCGTGGACAGCGCGCACCCGCGCGGCGACGAACTGCTCGCCGTACTCGCCGAGGAGGAGCCGTCCGCCGTATGCCGGGCGGTCGACCGGTGGGCGCACGACGAGCGGCCCGCGCGGCGGGTGGCGGCGGTGGCGTACGGACTGCGCGCCGCCCCGCACGCGCGCACCGAGGCCGACCGGCAGCTCCTGCGCTACGCCGCCCTCACGCTGCTCGCCCGCCCCGCCGACGGCACGCTGCACGGGGGCGCACTCGGCATCCTCGTACGGGATCCGCTCGCCCGCGCCCGCCACCTCCCGCGGGCGCTCGAACACTTCGCGGCGGGCGATCCCCAGCTGCCGCCCAGCGCGCTGGCCGCGGCCCTGCCCACCCACCCGGAGGCCGTCCTCGACGCCTTCCGCACCCGGCTGCACCGGCCGGACGCCGGGGCGGCACTGCTCGCGCTCGCCGATGTCACGACACCGGCGCTGGCCCGCCGGGTCGCCGATCTCGTACGGGAGGCCGTGGCGCGGCGCCCCGACCGTGCCGCGGCCGTCGCCGCGTACGTCGACCGGCGCCTCGACCAGGGGCCCCTCGCCCGGACCGTACTGTTCCCGCTGGTCACCGGCGTACTGGACGGCGGACCGGAGCCGGTGCGGACCGCGCTCGCCGCCGTGCTCGCCGGCCCCGGCCCCCTGCGCCGCGAACTGCGCGCCTTCCTTCTCGCCCACGAGTGCACGCCCGCGGTCCTGGAGTCCCTGCTGCGCGCCGCCGCCCGGCACGACGCCGACGACCTCGGCGACCTCGTCCACCACACCGGCCTGCTCCTGGTCCGCACCCCGGACGGAGCCACCCGCTTCGACCGCGCCCTCGTCGACCTCGGCCGCGAGGTGCCGGGCTTCGCCGCACGGGCCGCGGGCTGGCTGGCCGACGCCCCGCAGGACTGGGCCGTGGTGGTCGGCCCCAGCACCCGCCGGATGATCGAGAACCTGGCCGGCGTCCGGGTCCCCGCATGACCGGGGACCGGCACGTGCGTCAGGTCACAGCCCCCATGCCGATGCGGGCCGGACCCCCGCGGCATGGCACCCTTAGACCTGCGTAAGAGGTAGACGGCAAGTACCGACACGGGTTCGAGGAGCGGTCACAGTGCAGCGCTGGCGTGGCTTGGAGGACATCCCCGAGGACTGGGGACGCAGCGTCGTCACCATCGGCTCCTACGACGGTGTCCACCGCGGACACCAGCTGATCATCCGGCATGCCGTGGAACGCGCCCGCGAGCTGGGCGTTCCCACCGTCGTCGTCACCTTCGACCCGCACCCCAGCGAGGTCGTCCGCCCCGGCAGCCACCCCCCGCTGCTCGCCCCGCACCACCGCCGCGCCGAACTGATGGCGGAGCTGGGCGTGGACGCGGTCCTCATCCTCCCCTTCACGACGGAGTTCTCGAAGCTGTCGCCCGCCGACTTCGTCGTCAAGGTCCTGGTCGACAAGCTGCACGCCAAGGCGGTCGTCGAGGGCCCCAACTTCCGCTTCGGCCACAAGGCCGCGGGCAACGTGGACTTCCTCGCCGAGCAGGGCAAGGTCTACGACTTCGAGGTCGAGGTCGTGGATCTGTACGTGACCGGCGAGGCGGGCGGCGGGGAACCCTTCTCCTCGACGCTGACCCGACGCCTGGTCGCCGAGGGCGACGTCGAGGGCGCCGCCGAGATCCTCGGGCGTCCGCACCGGGTCGAGGGCGTGGTCGTGCGCGGCGCCCAGCGGGGCCGCGAGCTGGGCTTCCCGACGGCGAACGTCGAGACGCTGCCGCACACCGCCATCCCGGCCGACGGGGTCTACGCGGGCTGGCTGCACGTGGAGGGCGAGGCCATGCCGGCCGCGATCTCCGTGGGCACCAATCCCCAGTTCGACGGCACCGCGCGCACGGTCGAGGCGTACGCCATCGACCGGGTGGGGCTGGACCTGTACGGGCTCCATGTCGCCGTCGACTTCCTGGCCTTTGTACGCGGGCAGGCGAAGTTCGACACCCTGGAGGCCCTGCTCGAGCAGATGGCCGACGACGTGAAGAAGTGCCGGGAGCTGGTCGCGGCGGCGCAGTAGTCGGGCGTGCGACGCCAGTAGTCGCGTACGACGCCGAAGGGCGGCCGGTGCCTGCGGGACACCGGCCGCCCTTCGTGTGTGGCGGCTGCGGTTACTGCTGGGGCGGCTGCTGACCGGGCTGCGGCTGCTGGGGGTGGCCGGGCTGCGGGTAGGGCTGGCCGGGCTGCTGCTGGCCCGGCTGTGGGTAGGGCTGCGGCTGGCCGGGCTGGCCGGGCTGGGCGGGCTGGCCGGGCTGGGCGGGGGGCTGAGCCGGGTGCGCCGGTTGTCCTGGGTGGCCGGGCTGCGGGTAGGGCTGGCCGGGCTGCTGCTGGTACGGCTGGCCCGGCATGGGCTGGCCCGGGAGCGGCGGCGCGGCCACCGGTGGCGGGTTGCCGTCGCTCGTCCACAGACCGTGCATCTGCTGGTGGCGGACGAAGTCCTCGGCGACCATGGCCGCGAGGTTGAAGTACGCCTCCCGTACCTTGGGCCGCATCATGTCGAGGTCGACCTCGGCACCGGCGGCCAGGTGCTCGTCGAAGGGAACGACGACCACGCCCCGGCACCGGGTCTCGAAGTGCGTCACGATGTCCTCGACCTTGATCATCTTGCCGGTTTCGCGCACACCCGAGATGACGGTGATGGACCGGGAGACGAGGTCCGCGTACCCGTGCGCGGACAGCCAGTCCAGCGTCGTACTGGCGCTGCTCGCACCGTCCACGGACGGCGTCGAGATGATGATGAGCTGGTCGGCGAGGTCGAGCACACCGCGCATGGCGCTGTAGAGCAGACCGGTGCCCGAGTCGGTGAGGATGATCGGGTACTGCTTGCCCAGGACGTCGATCGCGCGCCGGTAGTCCTCGTCGTTGAAGGTCGTGGACACGGCCGGGTCGACGTCGTTGGCGATGATCTCCAGGCCCGAGGCGGCCTGCGAGGTGAACCGCCGGATGTCCATGTACGAGTTGAGGTACGGGATCGCCTGGACGAGGTCACGGATGGTGGCCCCGGTCTCGCGGCGTACACGGCGGCCGAGCGTACCGGCGTCCGGGTTGGCGTCGATCGCGAGGATCTTGTCCTGCCGCTCACTGGCGAGGGTGGAGCCCAGCGCGGTGGTCGTCGTGGTCTTGCCGACGCCGCCCTTGAGGCTGATGACGGCGATGCGGTAGCAGGACAGCACCGGCGTCCGGATCAGCTGGAGCTTCTGCAGCCGCTCGGCTTCTTCCTTCTTGCCGCCGAGCTTGAACCGCGAGCCCGCGGTCGGCCGGCCGCTCTTCGGCTTCTGCCGCTTGTTGTTGAGCAGCCGGTCGGAGGACAGCTCCACGGCCGCGGTGTAACCGAGCGGCGCGGCACCGGGATTGGTGGGCTGCCGCTGGTCATGCTGCACGGGCTGCGGCCATGCAGTGCCGGCTCGGGGGTCTACGGGCGGCTGGTGCGGGGCTTGGGGCTGCTGCGGAGGCTGGGGCTGCTGTGGAATTTGCGGGGCGAAGCCCTGCGGGGCTCCTTGAGGGGCGCCGGCCGGGTTCTGGATGTCGGGCTGCGGCTGCGCCGGCTGTGCGGGCACGCCGGGGTGCCCCTGCTGCCCGGGCTGCTGCTGCGGGAAGCCGTAACCGCCAGGCTGAGCGGGGGAGTTGGGGGCGGGAGGGGGGTTGGGGATGGCGCCGGGCTGGGGGAAGCCGTAGCCGCCGGGGGTGTTGGGCGGGGTTGGTGCCTGGGGAGCGGAAGGCGCTTGGTGCGGTTGGGCATTCGGGGCGGCGGAGGCCGGGGTGCCGGGCCGGGGGAAGCCATAGCCGCCCGGTGTGGTGGCCGGGGCCTGAGGGGCGGAAGGTGCTTGTTCCGGCTGGGGGTTGACGGCGGTGGGGGCTGGGGAGCCGGGCTGCGGGAAGCCGTAGCCGCCCTGGGCGTTGGGCACGCCGGGGGGCGGGAAGCCGTAGCCCTGTTGCGGGTTGGGCGTGGGCGCGGAGCCCGGCTGCTGGGCGGCTGGAGCCGGGGTGCCGACCGGCGGGAAGCCGGGGGTGGGCGACGGTGCCGGCGGCGGAGTCCAGGCGGCCGGCGCGGGCTGCGGCGGCTGCGGCTGGAAGGTCGGCTGCTGGGGCGGCACGGGCGGCTGCGGCTGCGCGGGTGCGGCTGGTTCCGCCTGCTGCGGCTGGGGCTGCGCGGGCCACTGGGCGGCGGGTGCCGGGGCCGCGGGCTGGTACGACGGCGGCAACGGCGGCAGCCCGCCCTGCGGCGCCGGCGGGGGCGTCCAGGCCGACGGCGTGTCCTGCGGCGCGTCGGACGGGGCCGGTACGGCGTCCTCGGGGGTGCTGTCCTGGGGTGCGTCGTCGTGAGGCGTCGCGTCCGAGGGCACCGCATCCGACGGCGCAGTGTCGGCCGGCACGGCATCGGACGGTTCGGCAGCCGCGTCGTCGGAGGCCCCGTCGTCGGCGAACTCGGCGTCGGACCGCTCGGCGTCCTCCGTCTCGCCGTCCGCGGTTGCCGCCTGTCCGACGACCTCCGCCTCGGCATCCTCCGGTTCCGCCCCGCCAGGTTCCGCGCCCTCGACGCCGACGTCCACGGAGGTCACGTCGTCGACGTCGCCCGCGACAGCGGCAGCGCCGTCCTCGTCAGCCGCGTCGCTCGCGTCCGTGACCTCTTCGGAGGCCTCGTCCTCGGCGTCGGCCGGGGAGTCCGCCTCGTCCTCGCCTTCCGCGTCCTGCGATGCGTCGGCAGCGGCCTCTGCCTCTGCCGCGGCAGCAGCCCGCTCCTGGATCTCCCGCTTCAGGGCGGCCGAGGAGAACCGCATGGTGGCACCGCTCTCCAAGTCACCGTTCCCGGAGTCGGCCTCGTCCGAAGCCTCCGCGGCCTCCGCAGTCTCCGAGTCCGCCGGCGACGCAAACCCACCGACCGGAATGCTCGGCACGGCCGCAGGAGGGGTGGGATCAGCAGAAGCGCCGTCCCCGGTCTCCGCCTCGGGCCGCTGCGGCTCGAACCCACTCCCCACCGGAAGCCCGGGCACGCCGGCCTGCCCACCGGTTGGCGGCGCGGGCGGCGTGTACGGCGCCCCGGGAGCCGGCGCCGGAGGCGTGAAGGGAGCCCCGGGTGCAGGCGCCGGCGGAGGGGGCGTGAAGGGCGCTCCAGGAGCGGGCGCAGGCGCAGCCGCGGGCGGAGGCGGTGTGAAAGGAGCCCCCGGAGCCGAGTGCACCGGCGGAGTCAACCCGGGCAGGTATTCCGGCGCTGAAGGCGCCGAAGGAGCCGAAGAGGAGGGCGACGGAGAACCCGCGGAAGGCGACGACGAGGACGATGCCGACGACGAACCCCCCGACGCGTTCTGCGTGTACCAGGCAGGCGGCGCATAGTCGATGGTGAACTCGCCCGTCGTCTCGACGGCGGACTCCGCGTCGGGCTGGTCATCGCCGGGCGTCGCCCAGCCCCCGCGGATCCCGTCCCGATCGCTGCTCACAGTTCCTCCTGGTGTGGTCGAGCACCCTCATGCCGTGCTGGGGCGACCAGTTCTTGTCGTCCGTACGTGTTCGAGGTCGTCCGATCCACCGGCTCTCCCCCTGCAGACGCCGACGCCCGCTCCACGGGTTCTGGCGTCGCGCCCGGTCCCAGCCTAATCACCACAGGGCGAACCCCGGCAGGCCCGTCCACCCTCATCGCCCGCCCGCGACAGACACAACCTGTCAGCTACAACCGTACGCGCCACCACACCAGCAAATGAACCGGGAAATAACGGCGCCAGGCCGCTCACGATTGGACACGAAACCCCCTCAACCACCCCATGACGGCCAAGGAGTCGAACCGTCAGTCCCTCAGTCCATCCGCCGCGCCGTACCCAACAATCCGATCTCGGCGTCCGTCGGCTGCGTCATCACGTACTGACGGTCCCGTTCCGTGCACCACAGCGTCACGCCGTCGGCGAGCGTCGGCAGGGACTCGTACTCGGCGCGGGGCAGTCCCGTCACACGCCCTATCTCCGCCGCTTCGTCAGGTGAGACTCGCTGCACGCCGACGAGACGCGCCTGGCGGAGCAACCGCGGTGCGACCGGGCTCAGATACGGCAGGAGCGTCAGCACCGACTGCCAGGGCGCCGATGCCACGCGCCCGCGCGGCGGACGCATGCCGCAGTCACGGATCACGAGAACGGGCCCGCCCGCAGAGGCGCCCTGCGGCGGGACCCGCCCCACGTCGTGCACGGTCATCCCGGACTGGCCGCCGCCCACCGCCTGGACCACCTGCGCCCATTGCTGTGCCCTGCCGGTCTCCACGGCCACCCGCGCTCCGGTCGCCGCCGCCCGCAGCGCGAGCACCTGCGCCGTCCACAGACCGCCGATGAGCACGATGTCGTACGGCGTGGGACGGTTCACCCCGAGCACGGCGGGCTGACCCTCCGCGTTGACGCCCACCACGACGCCGTCGTCCCCGATGGGCAGGGACAGCGCGTCGATCTGCTCCACGGGCAGTGCATGCCGCGAGTGCCGGGGGCCCAGCAGGCCGAAGCCCGTGCGCAGGCGCTCCGCGAAGCCGGTGCCCTGCGCGCCGTCGGCACCCGCCGGGGAGGTACGGGTGGATGTCGTCATGGCCATCAGCGGGCACCTCCGAGCGGCAGAGTGGCGAGAACGCCGGGGAGTTGTTCCCGGTCCAGACGCGCAAGGCCCGTCCGCATCTGCCGTGCGCACCGCTCGAGGTCACGCCGCGACGTGGCCAGTTCGCTGCTGCTGCGGCCGGTGATCCGCACATGCCCGGTGACCGAGACGTCCTGCCGGTCACCGCGGGCCAGCGTCAGACTGAACGTCGTCGCCAGCGCGGGCACCGCCGTCAACTGCGCCACCAACTGCGGCAGTCCGACGCCGGAAGAGCCGCCGAGCGGGGGCCAGCGGCGCACCCAGTAGGTGGTGTGCCGGCGGTTGTCGCAGCGCCAGCTGCGGCTGGACTCCTCGGTCCGCCGCCGGGGCGCCTCGCTCTGCCCGGCCTGGGCCGTCACCATCGGGTTGGCGCAGGCCGAGGTGGCGATGGCGGAGGTCACCTCCTCCTCCGTGAGCACGCTCACCCGGAACCCGGCACCCGTCAGCCGGCTCGACAGATGCTCCGCCGACCGCACCAGGCACTTCTGCGCCCCGACGAGCCCACCGCCGCGCGCGGCCACGGCCTCCGGGCACAACTCGGGATCCAGCTTCAGCGCGATCCACATGATGCGGACCGCGGGGGAGGCGGTCCCCGCCTGGAGCTGTGTGTAGTTGGTCACCACGACCGACTGCTGGGGCAGATGCGGTGCGGGCGCGGGCTGGGTGTGCACCACGATCTGCGCCGACTCCAGACGTATCCCGTCCACGTCCAGGACGTCCCGCACCAGCGCCACAGGCAGCGGTCTGAGGCTGCGCTCGGCGCGCAGGGCACCGGCGTCCGCCTCCACCTGGAGCACCGCGGTCAGGAAGCCCCCGTCGCCCACCATGCCCACCGGCCGCTGGTCGCGGTCGTCGCCGCGGCTGTAGCTGTACGTGCGCAGGCTCGGGTCGCACTCGACAGCGGGCGCCAGCCCGGCGTCGGTGCCGGGCGGTATCGGCGTGTTCTCGGCTCTCCGGCGGCGGGACCGCAGGGCCTGCACGCCGGCCAGCCACTCGGGCAGGGAGCGCCCACGGCGTCGTACGACCGCAAGCACCACGAGAATCACGGCGACGACGGCCGCCGGCACCAGCGCATACGTGCCGATGACCCAGCCGCACGCCACAAGCGCCGCCGCCAACTCCAGCAGGACCAGCCGCTGCACCGCGAACGAACCGCCGCGGCCCGAACGTCCCCTCAGCTGGGGCGTGACAGCACCGCCGAGGGTCGCGGCCGGACCCGTCGTACGAGGTGCGGCGGGCGCGGGGCCGTGGGAATCCGGTCGGCCGTCGCCACCCGATCGCGCCCTCGATTGCGATCGCGACCCGGCCCGCGGTGCGGAAGCCATCACTCCAAACCCCCCGAACTCTCCCGAATTCCCTGCAGCACAGGCCACTTAAAGCCTTGAGCACCCTACCCGTGACACAGGTACGGCCACGCAACAGGCATAGTAGGGGCCGGGTCTGACAACTGAGTCACCAGAGGCAACCATGGGCGGGGGACGGATCATGACGGGTCCCCATGGCTCCGCACGGGGAGTGAGCGGACAGAGATGGCATCACGGCGCGATGAACTCAACGCCTACACCTTCGCGAAGCGCCGCACACTCGCGTCGTTCCTGCAACCCTCGCCGTCGGGTTCGGAGGAGGGCGCACCGAAGCCGCTGAGCGCGGTCTGGCCCGGCGTCGTCGTCGGCATTGTGATCCTCGCGGTGTTCGGCGCCATCGGCCTGTTCAGCCCCACGGCACCCAAGGGCTGGGACTCGCCGGGCGAGCACGTCATCGTCGCGAGCGACTCGACCACCCGCTACGTCGTGCTGAAGACGGACGGCGAGAAGCAGCTGCACCCGGTGCTCAACATGGCGTCCGCCAAGCTGCTCCTGGACCCGAACAAGAACAGCATCATTACCGTCGACGAGAAGGTCCTCGACAGCGGCAAGCCGCCGCACGGCGCCACGATCGGCATCCCGTACGCCCCCGACCGGCTGCCCTCCGACGGCGAGGCGGAGACCGCCAAGCGCTGGGCGGTCTGCGAGCGCCCCGGCGACGGCGGCCGGGCCATCCAGAAGGCGGCGTTCGTCCTCGCCGAGAAGGAGTGGTCGAAGACCGAGGGCCGCAACAAGCTCTCCGGCGGCGACCTGATGTACGTCGTCGCCCCGGACGGCAAGACGCAGTACGTCGTCGACTCCCGTGGCTCCGCGTACCAGCTCGCCGACCCGACCGACAAGGAACTCCTCAAGGCCCTCGACACCCAGGGCCGCGACCCCCAGCGCGTCTCCCAGGAATGGCTCGACACCCTGCACAAGGGCGACCAGCTCGAGATCCCGTCGATCGAGGGCACACCGGGAGAGCCCGCGGGCGCCTCCGAGATTCTCGGGGAGTACGACAAGGTCGGCATGGTCATCAAGGCCTACGACGGCACGCGGATGCAGTACTACGTCGTGCTGCCCGGCGAAGTGGCCCGCATCTCCGAGTTCACGGCCACGCTGCTGCTCAACAGCGGCGCCCTCGTCGCCGTCGGCCAGGCGGGCGAGGCGCAACAGGTCAGCCCCGGTGCCGTCGTCGACAGCACGACGTTTCTCGGCGACAGGAAGTGGCCGACGTACAAGCCGAAGACGGTCAACACCGGCGCCGGCACCACCACCAGCCGCAACGCCGTCTGCAACGTCCTGCGCTCGGTGAACGCCGACAGCGGCGCGACAACCCTGTCCACCTGGGTGGGCACCGACTTCCCCGCGCAACTGCCCACCGGCTCCTCCAGCGCGTACGTCACCCCCGGCTCCGGCCAGCTCTACCGCCAGTTCAAGGGCACGGAGACCAAGGCAGGCAGCGTCTTCCTGGTCACCGACACCGGCCTGCGCTACGCCCTGCAGTCCAACAGCGACAGCGCCACCGACGACCAGGGCATCGGCACCTCCGCGGAGCAGCGCAAGCGAGAGCTGACCGAAGCGAAGATCGCCCAGACCCGGCTCGGCTACGAGAAGGTCAACCCGACGCCCGTCCCCGCGGAGTGGTCGACGTTCCTGCCGACCGGCCCGCGCCTGTCGGAGGCTGCGGCACGCCAGCCGCAGGGTTCGTAGCCACGGGTCACGTAGGAGAGCGAACTCATGCTGAAGGCAGGCGACATGAGGCCCAAGGGCCGTACGGCCGTGGCGGCCCTCCTCGCCACAACCACCCTCACGGCGACGACACTGCTCGTCCTCCCGGCCCCCGCAGCACAGGCGGACGACGGCGGCCAGTGCACCTTCCCGTCCAAGCAGTACGAGGGCCTGCCCTGGGCACTGCAGCGCGTCAACCTCGACGAACTGTGGGCGCAGTCGAAGGGCAAGGGCGTCCAGGTCGCCGTGATCGACACCGGGGTCGACGTCAAGAACCCGCAGCTGAAGCCGGCCGTCGACGCGTCCAAGGGCAAGAATCTCCTGCCCCCGAAGAACGCCAAGGGCGAGAAGATCGAACGCGGCAACGAGCAGGGCACCACGGACACGGTCGGCCACGGCACGCGCGTAGCCGGCATCATCGCGGCCCGCCCCGCCAAGGGAACGGGCTTCGTGGGCCTGGCTCCGGACGCCACGATCATCCCGATCAAGCAGAACGACGCGGAGGGAAACGGAACGGCGGACACCCTCGCGGACTCGATCCGCTACGCGGTCCAGGCGGGCGCCGACGTCATCAACATCTCCCAGGACACGGCCAACGCCGTCGAACCCACCTCGCGCCTGAAGGACGCCGTCGACTACGCCCTGGCCCAGCAAGTGGTCGTCGTGGCTTCCGCGGGCAACGACGGCCTCGGCGGCAACGTCAAGGTCACGTACCCGGCGTCGTACGAGGGCGTCCTCGCGGTGGCGTCCTCCGACCGCAACAACGAGCGAGCGGCGTTCTCCCAGTCAGGCGAATTCGTGGGCGTGGCCGCTCCCGGAGTCGACATGATCTCCACGGTCCCCGGCAACGGCCACTGCTCCGACAACGGCACCAGCTTCTCGGCCCCGTACGTAGCCGGCGTCGCCGCCCTGCTGAAGGTCAAGTACCCCAAGTGGACCGCCCAGCAGATCGTCGCCCAGATCCAACAGACCGCGGAACGCTCCATCCCCGGCCACGACCGCCTGGTCGGCTGGGGCGTGGTCGACCCGGTCAGGGCCCTGACGGACGTGGACCCGGCGAACCCGGTGGAGTCCCCCAGACCCGAGAACGGCGTCGCGAGGGGCGAGGCACCGTCGGTTGCACCGGTGCACTTCGGCGAGACACCGGAGGAGCGGAACACGCGGCTGGGCACGTACGTGGTCGTGGGGGGCCTGGTGCTGGTGGCCGGCCTCGGGGGTACGGCGGTGGCGATACGGGATGCGCGGCGGCGTCGGCGAGGCATAGGAGACACGGCATGCTGACAAAACTGTCGGTAATCCTTTTCGTCCTGTCCGCGGTGCTGGTCGCCATGGCCTGCGTGAAGGCGGACCGAGTCCGCGCATGGCGAGAGTCGCTCAATCCGTCCGCGCCCGAGGTCCCTGATGCGGCGTTCGTCGTCGCTCGCATCATCCTGGTTGGCGTCGCGGTGGGCGGCGTCGTCGCGGGAATCCAAGGCCTGACAGTCGAGGACGACTCGAAGTGGAGCGACAACGAGCTGACAAGCGCGGTAAGGGGCGCCACGGAGGCCCTGGACGGCAGCTTCACCTACGGCAGCTCGCTGGAGGGCGACGTCCCTGCCGACTTCGAGGGCGAATACGCCACGAACATCGAGGACGAGGTCGTCGAGCACGGTGGCGGCGACGCCCCCCAGTTTGGCGTGGAAGCGGCGGTTACCGGCCAGACGACGTCCGACGAGGCCTACTACCGGATCACGGCCAGTGGGGCGGGGGTGTCCTTCTGCATGCACGTCAAGCGCACACACGAGGGTTACATCGAGACGGTGGCACCTGGACTCTCGGGCGACGCGGCGGTGGTGAAGGAGCCGAAGTACACGTTCGCGGTGTCGAGCCGTGTGGGGGAGTGCTGATCTCCGCCGCCGAGGGACGGGGGGAACGGGAGCGATGGAACGGATACCGAAGAGGCTGCGGCTTCCCCTGGCCGGGGTCCTGGCGCTGGGCCTGCTCGCGGCGGCTGGCGTGACGCTGATGCCGGGCGACGAGGGCGGCCATCTCGCCGCCAACAGGGCCCAGTTGAAGAAGGCCTGCGGAGGCCTGCTGCCGTACGACGAACTCCGCGACCACGTACCGGACGACGTACGAGGAACGCTCGACCAGTACGGCACCCTGCTGCAACCCGGTCAGGAGAGTCGCTCGCTGCTGAACTGCACCCTGGACTGGGAGGAGCGCGGTGGTGTGCACGTCGAGGCCGCGACGCTCGTCAACCATCTTCCGTACGAAATGAAGACAGAGGACCTCCTGGCGCCGGGCTACGAAGCTCCCGGCGTCACAGGCCGCGAAAGTGACGACAAGGGCAGGCCCTGGATCGTCGCGGAGTGCCCGAAGGGCCTGCCCGGGCGCGCGCGCCCGGCGTCACAGATGTACGTCTCCGTGGGAATGGACAAGGTGCCCGTCCGCACGGAGTTCCGCATCGCCGTACATGTCGCCAACGCCATAGCGGAACGGCAACACTGCGGAACCACATCCACGCCGTCCGGCACCGCGTTGAATCTCCCCACCCGGGTGATCGACACCTACGAGGAACACGACGCGAACGGCGGTTCGGTCGACGAGGGGGACTACGACGGCATCCGCGTCGACGAGCCGGGCCGGGGCGCCAAGAAATGCGGATGGATGTCGGCCAAGGGATCGGCACCCGTGCGGGGCACCTGGACCACGACAGGCGATCTCCAACAGTCCCGCCTGCTGAGCGTGTGCCGGGCCGATCGCCGGGCCGACGAATACGGCGACTACACCGACCCGCAGCCAGCCGACCTGGAGCCTGTCACTCTCGACGCCACCAGCTGGGTGGGTGAGCTGGGGCGCAGCGCGTACCGCGACTACGAGCGGGACGGCGAGTACCCCGGCTTCGACGACGGGCCAGACACCATCAGGGACGACGACGCGGAACTCGCCCTGTGGGCCCGCTCGGAGTGCGCGGGCGGCACGACGTACCACCGGGTCTCGGTGCGTCCGAACCTCGACGAGCACTCCGTGGACCTCGAGTACGGCGGGATTGATCTGACCCGCTCCCAGCGTGCCGAACTCTCGGGTTCCGCAAAGAAACTGATGATCAGTTACTTGAACGCCCCCGACGGATGGCCGAAGGCACAGGACTGCCACGGCACGAAGCTGCTCGGGGAGGTGGAGCAGTGGAGGTGAGACGAAAGCGGATCATCCGCAATACGGCACTCGCGACGGCGGGAGTGCTGGTGGTCCTGGGCGGGTCGGTCTGGCTGTACGGCATGAACGACCGTGAACTGGGCGGCGCCTGCGGAGGCATGCTGCCCGTGGACGACGTCCGTGCGGTACTGGGTGACGACCGCCTGGATGTGGAGAGCAGATCCAGCGACGGAATCGACACCTGCGAGGTGAGTGCGAGCACCGACGGCGGGGGCAGTACGAAGGTGAGCATCGTCGACACGACGTGGATCGGCGTGTACAGCCGGCTCTCCGTTTCCTTTGCCGGGGTCCCTGCCAATGACATGCTCCCCGTACCGATCGGAAATGGCTGGTTGGGCCTCTTCGCCGCGGACACCGCACCCATCAATGACGGTGAGGCAACAACCACACTGCTCCTGACCTGCGGCGAGGGCAGCTCGAAAACGTCGGCGGGCAAGCCGGTCAAGGGTCTGGCGGTGACGGTCGAGACGGAACTCGACACGACCCTTGACGACCCAGCCAACCGCCCCGCCTACATACGCATTGCCACAGGTACGGCAGCGAAGGCGGCCAAGGCGTACGGCTGCGTGACCCACCTGGGCCAGCGCCGGGTCCGCACGGTCGGACTCCCGGTGACGGAAGAGGAGTTCGAGCCCCTGTCAGGCGCTTCCGGCACGTGCCTAGGCATCCGCCCGACCTCCGGCGTCACGACGGCCTGGGAGACCGCCCGCGACAGAGCCCCCCTTGAGAAATGCCGCCTGGGCGACGACGGCGTGGGCAACCACCGCTACTCCCTGGTGGCTTACTTCGGCGCGTACGCGGCTCAACTGAAGGCCGGCTACAAGGAAGAGCTCCGGTACACCTCGGACCCCACACCCGCCGACGCACCCAAGGGGCGACTTCCGGGAGACGGATCCTACTGGGGGTCCGCCGCGTGCCCGGCCGACGCGGAGCGGGCGGTCTTCATCGTGTCCCGCACACGGGACACTGACGGACAACGGGCAACGGAAGCGGAGCGCGAGTATGCGAGAACCGTCCTCCGAACCTTCGCCGAACGCTCTTCGAAGGCGCATGGCTGCTTGGCGCCTACGACTCCGTGACTCCGGGCAGACGGTTGGGGAAGCCGAGTGCCAAGGCGGCGGCGA
The DNA here is from genome assembly GCF_042672405.1 of Streptomyces sp. NPDC127197. NCBI lineage: Bacteria > Bacillati > Actinomycetota > Actinomycetes > Kitasatosporales > Streptomycetaceae > Streptomyces > Streptomyces sp. NPDC127197. The sequence continues at coordinate 29,880 of NZ_JBHXVG010000038.1, forward strand.
GTCGGGATCCCGTCGGCCTCACAGCTTGCCGAAGATCACGCTGCGCCAGGTCCAGCCCGACTTGAGGACGGCGTCCTGCAGGGGGTTACGCAGGTCCGCACCGTTGAAGCGGAAAGTCTCCGTCGCTTCGAGGCCGCCGTTCTCCCCGCGTTCGATCGTGTAGTGGCGGGAGACGGTCCTGTCGGGTCCACGCGAGTACGCCCCTGAAATCTTGAGCCTCGGCGGATTCCCGACCCGGGTGACCTCCCACGATTCCTCGAGGGCGCGCACCTCATGGTTCTCCGGGACCAGGCGCATCCGGATCCGGACGGCGCGAGTCAGTTGGGACTGGGCGAAGATGGCCTGCCAGGCGGGCTCCGCCATCCGCCACTCCGCCATCAGGTCGGCGCCCTCCGCGGCGCCGTTGCGGATGATGTACGGGACATCGGGTCGGTTGACGCCGAGCAGGGCTGCCCGCACCTCCTCGGCCAAGCGCGGCGCGACACCGTCGTCGGGGTGCTTGGTTCCGGTCAGCTTGTCGAAGAGGCCCATGAGGTCAACCTATCCGGCATCCGGGTGCGGGTGCCGCGCGACGAACGCGGCACCCGGTGCGCCGGCCTCATCCGGTGGTGCGGCGCGCCAGCCTTCCGGCAGTTCGAACTGGATCGGTACGGGCAGGGCCGTGGGCATCTCGGGCCATCCTTTACTACGGCAGTGCATCTGCGGGGACGTGCATCAGAACAGGCTGCCGACCCCATCGGCGACCCACTCGGCTGCGTCCCCCACGGCGTCGGCCGCGGAGCCCGCGGTGTCGGCGATCTTCCCTGGGTCGACGGTGACCTCGAAGCCGACGGCGCCACCGAGGATGGGGGAGACGCCCACTTTGGGGGCCCAGTGCCATGTGCCGTTGGCGTCCTTGCTGAAGTTCAGGGTCGCTTCCACGCCAGGACCGGCCCATCTCTCGGCTGTGGCGCCCACTCCGATTCCCCCGATGTCCACACCTCCGGAGACGCCCGCCCTCGCACCAGCGAACGCCTCACCGCCCAACTGCACACCATCGAGACCGGCCCCCGCGTAGGCTTCGGCCTCCCCGGCGAGCTTCATCGGCCCGTTGGTGAGCGAGCCCTCCGCGCTGGCGCGGCCGAGGTCAGCATGCGCCTTGGCCTCGCCCAGCTTGCCGGCCCCGGTGTCGGGCCCGGTGACCGATGTCCCGACGCCGGGGCCGGAGGCCTCGCTCTCACCTTCGGAGACCCACCCGTCGGTCTTCGTGGTGGCCTTGGGATCCGGCTTACCGGCCTTCGCCAGGTCACCCACAGCCGAGGCGTTGAACCCGCCGATCCCGATACCGTCCGTCGAAACATCGCTCGTCGCGCGGGCCAGCGCCCGTTTCACGCTCTGGTCGGCCTCATCGACGGCCTTGACCGCCTTGGCGATGTCGCCAGTCCAGCCCTGTGCCTTCTCGCGGGCGTCGGCCAGCAGTTAGGGGTAGTCAGGGTCGTGATGGAGGGCGTACTGGGGCAGCGGTGCTCCGGGCATGTTGGAGGGGGCGTGTGCGGGACGGTTGCGCATCCAGCGCCGCTGCCCTTAGGTGATCTTGGTGAGAAGGGACCTCAGTCTATCAGTTTTGCACGGTGAACCGTATGAAGGCGGCCCACCCCTGAGAGGAGACGGACAGGACCTTCCGCGTCCTGTCCTTCGAGTCGCGGACATGCACGGTGCTGGAGCGGGGCGCGACCTCGACGCACTGGCCACCTTCGGCGCCGCTGTAGCTGCTCTTGACCCACGCCAGTTCATCGACGGTACGCGTGGTCGGTTCGGCGTTCATAGCTCCTCCAACAACTTCTCGATGTAGGCCAGCGACTCACGTGGGGTGAGGGCCTGCGCTCGGATGATCCCATAGCGCGCCGCGAGCGCACGGACCTCGTTTCGGTCCGTCACCAGTGTGCTCTTGCCCTGCGCTTCCATGTATCCGAACTGGTCGCCCCCCTGCCGGGTCAGCAGGGTAAACGGGCCGTCCACACCCGCGTTGTCCTCGCGGTCGAGCGGCATGATCTGGATCTCGACGTTGCGCTTCTGGCCGATCAGCAGAATCTGTTCGAGCTGTCCGCGTTGTACGGCTCGACCCCCAAGGCGCCGCTTCACCACCGTCTCCTCCATGACGAAGCTGAGCAGGGGTGCCGGCCACCTGTTGAAGATCTCTTGCCGGGCCACTCGGGCGGCGGCACGTTGCTCGATCGTGTCCTGGTCCAGCAGCGGGCGTCGCATGCTCAGAACCGCGCGGGTGTACTCCTCGGTCTGCAGCAATCCGTTGACGATGTACGTGTCGTACACGCACAACTCAACCGCCTCCGCCTCCAGCCGAGCCGCACTCCGAAAGAACGCCGGATACTGCGCCTGTGCCACCACCTCCTTCCCTGCCTTCAACACGCCGCCAGCATCCAGGACTTCGTCCGCCCGGTCGATGAACTTCGGCGGCGGAATGCGCCGCCCCTGCTCGAACGACGCGATCGTCGACGCCGAATAGCCCGTCAATGATCCGAACCGAGCCCGGTCCATCCCCGCCCGCACCCGGCACAACTTCAACTGCTGCCCGAATACATGCAGAAGCGCCACTCCGAACTCGGCATCGGGCAACGCACCCGCACCCGCATCCGAGACTGCCTCGCCCTCCGCGGCCCGCTCCCGCTCCTCCAAAGCCCTGCCACCCCTTACACCGTCGTCGCACCCCGCCTGCCCGCGCCAACGCGGCGGCCCGGAACCGGTCACGCCCCAAGCCGCGTACAACGCCGGCCGTGCCGCGTACGGCCCGCCCGTGTCATAGCGTTACGCCTGGTCAACGCTACGCACACGGCGAGACCGTATGCGTCATGAATCAGGCAACTCACTCCGAAGAGCACCCGCCGCAAAGCTGCCTGCATCCAACGGAGTTCGCGATGTGCTTCACATCCACCCCACGGGGCGCGCGACTCGCCCGCCGACTCGTCGCGCACAGGCTCGCTCAGTGGGGTCACCCATACGACTCCGACGCCAACGAGGCCGTCACTCTCGTCGCCGCCGAACTCGCTGCCAACGCCATCCGCCACGGGCACGTCCCCGGCCGCGACTTTCATCTCCGGCTGACGGCCACGCCGTACGTCCTCCGTGTCGAGGTCGCCGACACCCGCGGCGAGCGCGTCCCCGACCCGGTCGCGCCGAGTCCGCCGGCCTCGGACGCCGAGTCCGGTCGCGGCCTGATCCTGGTCGCGAGCCTCGCGGACCGTTGGGGTGTGACTCCCCGCGAGGCCGCCCCGGGCAAGTGCATCTGGGCGGAATTCGACATGCCGAGATGTGCCGCGGCAGTCCTGCCTGCGTGTTCCGGTGCCTCCTCGCCAAAGCGTTGCGATTTTCGCAAGCTCCGGTTACTGTGAGTGTATGGATGAGACTGTGATCGACCGTGTGCGCAGGGTCATGGAAGCAGCCTCAATGAGTCAGGCTGCGTTCGCCGAGAAGGTGGGGCTCACGCCCGACAAGCTGTCGAAATCGCTCAAGGGCGTGCGCCGCTTCACCTCGCTCGATCTCGCGTTGATCGCCGAGGCCGGCGGCAGGACGGTGGACTGGCTGCTCACGGGGCGTGAGCCGTCGCCCCCCTCGTTGGCCGCGCGGACGGCGGACGCAACGGTTCCCGGACGGGAGCACGTGGGTGATATCGCGAGCCGGTTCACCGCGGCGTACGAGGTGCTGGAGCTGCTGGGGCGATTGCCGAAGCTACCCCCGCTGCCCACTGTGCGTACGGATCTCGCGCGTTGCGTCGATCAAGGGGAGAAGCTGGCTCAGGATGCTGCCGCATCCCTCAAGCCGACGGACGCCCCCTGGACCGTAGCCGATCTCGAAACCGACGCCCTGATCACCAGGTGCTCCGAGAGCTTCGGCGTGGACATCGCGATCACGCAGCTGCCCGACGGCGTCGACGGACTCGCGTGGCACACGGACACCTTCCGTCTCGTCCTCATCAAGCCCACGGAGATCTGGACCCGGCAGAGGTTCACCTTGGCGCACGAACTTGGCCACATCCTGGCCGGGGACGCTCAGGAACCTGTGGTCGAGTCCGATGTCACGCCGGGGCGCCAGAAGGATCTGACAGAGGTGCGGGCGAACGTATTCGCCTCGAATCTGCTGATGCCCGAGCCGGAAGTCAGGTACCGCTTCCAGCAATTGGCCGACAGACACGGCAAACTCAGCGACGACGCATTCTCCGCGCTCGTCGTCGGCTTCAAGGTTTCACCAAGTGCCCTGGCCGCACGTCTGAGCCAACTCCGCCTGATCGATGCGCAGTCGGCACAGCACTACCGCGGCCTCACCACACAGATCTGCCACCTGCTCGCCGGAGCGACAGACGCCTTCCAACGGCAGCTCGCCTGGGCCGCCGCCGGGCGATTCCCCGTGCGCGTCGTATCGGCTCTGTACAAGTGCTACGCCGACGGGGAGACTACCCTCCGGCCCCTCGCGGCCCTCTTGCGAAGGGACGTGGACGAGCTGCACGACATCCTCGACCCGACGCAGCCCGAGGTTCCGGAACCGACAAGCGGTGAGGCGGAAGAGGGAGACCTGGTCTTTCAGCCATGAGAATCTGCTGGTTCCCGGACAACACGGTCCTCTGCAACTTCGCCGCCGTCGATCGCTTACCGCTCCTCGAAAAAGTGCTGGACGGCCGCGGACGCTGGACCGAGGCCGTGGCCTACGAGGCCAAGCAGTCCGCCAGATACCTTCCACCGATGCGAGGTCTCGAGGAAGCGGGCTGGTTGGGCGAACCCATCAAGATCACCGAGTCCCAGGAGCTGGCCGAGGTCGACCGCGTACGTCGAGCTGTCTTCAACGGGCCCGCGTCCGCACCGACGAAGCACCTCGGCGAAGCCGAGACCTGCGTACTGATCACCATGCGGACCGAGTTCCGCGACTCCGTCTGGATCACCGACGACCGGTCGGCCGGCGCGTTCGCGCGCCGTCGCAGCATCACCACGAAGGAGACCTTCGATCTGATGAACGAGGCCGTTGTGGATGGATTGATCAGCGCTGTGGAAGGGCACGACCTCCTTGGTCGAATGCAGGAGGGCGGGCGCCACTTGCACTGTGTTTCGACGTGCCCTGAAGATCTCATGCGTTAACCGGACAAGGGCCTGATAGAGCGCCAGCGGCACCGCTGACATCACGACGGTTATCTCCGATGCACTTCATCCGTCATTCACAGCCGATGACGTTGCTTTGCCGCCCTAGGACCCGTTGACTTCACTGGCATTCATCCGAGTTCTCAACGGCCTTGGTGTACGCCATGATGAGCTCCTTCATGGCGGAGTCCTCGGCTTGGTCCGATGCGTAGACCTGCATGGCGGTGTACAGAGTGTGCTCGGGGTGATCCTGGTTGGCGCAAGACTTTACCTGTCCCATTGCTCCAGTGCTCGAATAGATGTAGGTGCCGTCCTCCGGCAGTTCAGCCGACTTGAGCTGGGGATGGGCGTCGGCCACCTCGCTGATTTGTTTTTCCCTTGGCCACCACTCTTGGCTCGCGATGAGCACCAATTTGCCATCCACGTTCACCTGGCAGCGCTTCCTGCTGGGTACTGGATTCTTTTCCTGGACGTCAATTTCCTTTCCTGAGGGAAGGAAAACTGAGATCAGATCTCGTTCCACCGAGATGCCGCACAGGGATTTGGGGATGTCATACTCCTTCTTTTCGGTAGATCCTGAACAGCCGACGAGCAAGCCGCCCGCCACTAGCATTACTGACGCATCCGTGATCCGCCGAGTAAACAATTGAAATCCCTTGGGCGTAGGGTGACTGCAGGCGAATAGCCCCAGTCGTTGATTCAGATTCCTGTCACGATCCCCTACGCTACCTGTTCTATGTAATCTCCGGCGTTCAGGAATCCCTGGGAAGCGTCGGTCTCGGTCCAGGTGGCCGCGTCAACCGGGTGAGCTGGGCCATAAGCCCTGGCGGCCTCCGATGCTGCCCTGTCACCGTTGTCAGCGAGACACGTGTTGTCATCCGGGATAGAGACAACAATGCTCTCGAAAAGCTTGGTTCGCTCGCGACTTTCAGGCGGAAAGGAATGCTGATCTGACCCGTTACGCGACGTCATCCAAGGTGAACGAAGGCGTCTTGCCTTGCAGTGCCTGTTCGGCGCGCTCTGCGAAGACAGTGACGAATTTCTTGAGCGTGTTTTGCATCTCAATGCCGGAGCCGGCTCTGCCCGTAGTCAACATGATGACGCTCTCGACACGTACCTGAGAGATCAGACCCTGCGACCCCTTCTCGAGCGATGCACTCAAGCCGCTCACGGCATCGTTCTGGTCTCCGATCTCTCCAAGATTCAGCGCACGAGCCTCAGGGATTCGACTGCTCCAGGCCTTCCAGACGGGCTCATAGGCCGATTGTGCGGCAGCCGAGTCCGGGTACGTCAGTAGAGTGAAGTCAACCGTGGGCTTGTTGTGGTCATGGAGACCTGAGACTCCGACAAATTGGACCTTCGAGCATTCCTCCGGTCCCTCGTAACACCGGGCTACACCGAATTCCTTTGCCTTCCCTAGTGGGTAAGCGACGGGGTCGATCGTGACCTTCCATCCGGGGGCGACCTTCGCATCAGGCAGTGTGGCTCTGTTCTGCTGGGCGTCGAGAGTTTTGGCCTCTCCTGCATTTCCGCCGCAGCCAGCCAGGAGCACAAGGGCCGCACAGGATGCGGCAGTGTGTCGGATCACCCGACGGGCTTTTCCAATCACGGAACGGTTCCTTCCTGGCCCATCAAAGAACGCATTTGGTCCGACGATCTTCCGCCTGTCGGCTCGGCACCCGTAAGCCGACTTGTCCTTGCGTCAGCGGCACGTGTCGGAGTCTTCGATAGCCTGCGTATAGGCCGTGATCAGCCTTTTCGTGGCGTCCGCGTTGTCCACGCCATCTGCGTGGACCTCCAGTGCCGTGTACATAGTGTGATCGGGATGATCCGGGCTGGCGCAGTCCTTGGTCTTCATTACCGCGCCGGTGCCAGAGTGGATGTACGTGTTGCTCTCATCCGTAAGCTTGGCCGATTCCAATTGAGGGACGGAGGCAGCAACGTCGACAATGCTGTCACTGTCTTCCCACCACTCCTGGCTGGCGATGAGGGCAGCTTTGCCGTCGACGTTCACCTGGCACTCGGTCCTGCGGTGCACTGGGTGCTTCTCCTCGACTTCGATCTGCTTTCCAGGTGGCAGAAGTTCAGAGACAACATTGCGGTCCACTGCGACGCCGCACAGAGCGTTGGGTACCTGGAACTCCTTCTTCTCGCCAGACCCTGAGCAGCCGACGAGCATGCTGAATACGGCAAGGAGCGCTGATGCTTCCGCGACTCGTCGTGCCATCACCTGGAGAGCCTCTCGTTCGTCTCGGGCACAGGTTCTTGGCGCTACTCAGGATAGAAGAGTCCCAATAACGCCGATTCCTGTGTCAGATGTCCGTCACCAGTTCTGGTGCAATCTGCCTCATGTAGCCTCCAGCATCTAGGAACGCCTTGGAGGACTCATCCTCGGCCCACGCCGCGACATCCCCAGAATGCTCGAGGTGGTACAGCCTGGCGGCTTCCGACGCAGCTCGTCGGGTGTACTCCATGTTGGCCTCGCGGCCGTTCTGCCAGTCCTCACCGATCTTGGGACCTGCGTTGTCCTTGGCGCTGCCCTCTACATCCTTGAACAATTCCTCTAGGACTACGCTTGTAACGGTGCCGGTGACACCAGCGACACCTGCTCCTACGGCAGGAGTGGCAATGAAAGACGTACCGATGCCAACGCCGGTGCCGATAGTGCCCGATGCGATGTTCTTCCACTGGGCCATCGAGTGGTCGTACTCCTCGTCCGACTTTACGGCTTCGGATGCGACAGCCTCGTTGCGGCCCATGGCCAGGACCCCTGATACGTCACCCGAGTGGCGGGCGATGGATCGAACCGTGAGCTCCGTATCGTGATGGGGGCGCTGGCTCTCGGGCAGGTCTGGATTTAGGTGGTACTCCATCAAATCGGCCATGTACTTCGTCTGGCCAACCTCGACAGCTGCGTACCCTTCCGGGTTCTGTCCGACAGCGAAGAGGAAACGTGAAACCTCGCTGTGTTCCAGCTCGGCAGACGAGCCGAAAACGGGGTAAAGCTTCTGAACTCGATCCCAGGCCTCCTGCGCATCCCTGTCATTCTTGTCCGGATGCGGGTCCACTTCTGTAGTCGCGCGGTCGATATCGGGCAGGTACTCCGAGGCGATCTGCCCCATGCTGTCTGACATGTAGCTGTTGTCGGTAAGGCGCGTATTGTCATCCGCGATGGAGGCCACAATGCTCTCGAAGAGCTTGGTCTGCCCCTCATTGTGAGCAGGGGTATCCGCGGTGGGTCGTTCACCAGCTGGATGCCCGGTTGTGGCTGCTTCCAGCGCCAACGCCAGGTTGTTCTTCCCCGTGTGAAGGTCGTCCCCCTTGGAGTCGGTCTCCTGAGGCCACTCCCGCTCCTCGAACAGGTACTGGAAGTTGGACAGCGTGACCTTGCCCTCCTTCTCGTCGCCGTCCTTGTCCCGCTCGAAGGGGTTGTCCGGGTCGTTCCTGGAGATGAACTCCTGGTTGAAGAAGTCGGTTGCCGCGTCAGGGCTGTTGGAAAGGCCCTTCAGATAGCCGGTCAGCGGGTCGGATCCACTGTCCTCTCCGATCCGGTTCAGCCACGGGTCCATCCCCATGTGCTGCCACGCCATGTTGGCGTGCTCTCCATTGCCGGTGAGCTTGCGCTCGGTGGCCATGAGTTTGTTTCCGTAGTCCTTGAGGAACTGGTCGTCGTAGTCACCGGTCCTCATCAGGTTACTCATGACCTGGAAGCCCATGGGGCCGCCCTGGTTGCCGTAAAGCGGCTTGTCGCCAGTGTCGATCATCGTGCGCTTCCACTCGGTCATCGCGACCGAGTCGCTCTGGGTGGCGTTGGCCAGTGTCGTCCCCAGGCTGCGCTGCAGGTCGTCGAACTGGTCCAGGCGCTTCTGCCCCAGCTCGTAGTTGCCCCTATGCGGGTCGTTGATCCCAGTCCAGAATTCCAGCGTCTTCTGCGGCCCGAGAGTCGTGGCGAACCGTTCGGCGAACAGATCGTCGTTGCCGTATTTCTTGAGCCCGGCATTGAGCCGGTCGAACTCCTTGACGGTGAGGTCCTCGGGGTTCTTCCGCGCCAACTTCGCAAGCTCGTCGGCCTGCTTGATGGCCTCGGCCGCGGCGTCCCGGCTGGTGTAGTCGGCATCCGAGAAACCGAGCTTGCTCTGATCGGCGATGGCAGTGAGGACGGTCTTGGCCGAGTTGTCGCTCTCCGTCGCCTTGTCCAGGATCTTCTGCAGCTCGTTGCGGAGTGTGGTGATCTCGGTCTGGTTGTTTTTGTCCTGCTGGGCTCGTCCCTCCGGCGGGACGTTCGAGGTGACGGTGAATCCGCCCTCGTACCCGATGACCGTGAGGTTGTTCTTCCGGCCACCCTCGATGGCGTCAACGAGCTGCTGGTGAAAGAGCTTCAGCTCGTTCCGTGTGTCGTCGAGAATTTTGTGGATCGTTCTCGCCTGAATGTGCGCGTCGGTGAATTCTTCGGCCGTCTTGCCGATGAACTCCTTCGTCACCTGGGCGTTCACGCCAGCCCAGTCCGCCTTGTTGGCGGCTTGGCGCAACTCGTCCTGGGCGTCCTTCTTCAACGTCTCGAGGTCATCGACCAGGGTCGACCAGTCCTTGACGGCATCGTCGAGCAGCTTGAAGTTGGCGTTGCGCAGAGTGTCGAGGTCCATCGGTCTCTATCCCTAGAGGTGTCGAGCAGTGGCTGAGTGAGTCGGTGAGGTTGTGCCGGTCCGGGCAGTGACGACGGGGCTCGCCGTCGTCCGCCCCATCCGCAGTTACTCGTCCTTCTTCTTCTCGCTCTTCTCCCCGTAGATGGGATTCTTCTCGCCTGGGTGACCGACCCGTTCGTCGAAGCCGACGTCCAGTGCGTCGATACTGCTCATCTGCCGCACGATGTAGTTCTCGTCACCGGCGTGGATCTTCGTGCTGACTTGCAAGTGGTTCGTGATGTGCGCGCAGGCGTCCATCAAGGACTTGAGCTGCTCCTCCCACCGGTTCGACACGTGCTGCAGCCCGGCCCCGAGCGCAAAGCCCTGCTTCGACAGATCGCCGGCTGCGGAGTCGCTGGTGGGGACGGCGACGCGGGCCTTGTCCCATAGCGCGTTGTACAAGGTGTGCGCCGATTTGCTGATCTTGGTCAGTGAGGCGTTCGGAACTTCCAGGCGGCCGTAGTGGGTGGGCCCCCCGGCAATGCCGGGTGAGCCGTCACCGGGGTCGAGCTGGTTCAACTGCATCTGCGTGGACTGCCGTTCGGCCGCCTGGGCCTTGAGCTGCTCCCACTCGTCCCATGCCATGCGTGACCCTTCCCCCGTGTCGCTCTGGCCACCGGAGCGCGTGTCAGGTGGATGCCGCGGTTCCGGTGTGTCGGTTGCCAGCCAAATTAGCAACCCGGTTCAGGGGAGATCAGAGGCAGTGCTGTTGTGTGTGCTTTGTCCGATGTGAAAGTTCGGAGGAGAGGCCAGCTGGGGAGGCGGGCAGCGACTGGGCAGGGCAGGGTGTGGGGTGGCAGGTGCGGACTGGCTGTCGAGGCGTCGAACACGTTGCTGTTTCATGGAGATTCGCAGCGAAGGGGCAAATAGGGCAAAGTGCAGGGGTACTGTAACTGGATTAACACACACCTCAGTTGGAGCGGATGCGCTGGGTGACTACAGTGGTGACTGCGATGTGAGGCTCGACTTGCTTTGCGATCGTAGGGGCGAGTGGTCGGTTGGCCTCAGCCCATCGGCGTACGGGGAAACGGGGAGGGAGCACCATGCTTCCGGCAGACATGGTGGGGGGCGTGTCCGCCGCCAGGGCGGCGGACCTTGAGGCCAGCGGTGAGGCGCTCAGTGACTTTGTGTCGCGGGTGGACGCGGTACTTCGTGGCCTTGAGGAGTCGGCCGGTAACCCATCGAAGGTCGGCGCACAGACGATCAAGGCGTCGTCCCTGAGTAACGGGCGGGCCGACGTCTTTCCGGAAGCCCATAGCCTGTACGCCCAGTACAACAGCGTGCACGAGCAGCTCACCACGTTGTCCAAGACGCTGCATCTGCAGATCGAGGCGATCGGCATCGCGGTCAAGGGCGCGTCCATCGGCTTCGACAACCTGGAAGAGGAACAGCGCCAGCGGTTCTGGGCGATCCAGTGGGAGATCGACCAAATCCAGGACAGGAAGAGCGGCCAGCACGCCGGCGAGGGCAAGTCCGGGATGGGGGCCTGACGATGACCGACGAGCAGCACAAGACAGACCTGGAGCGCGTCTCCAACCAGAACTCCTTCGCCGACATCGCCCGGAATGTCGAGCACTCGCATGGCAACGGGTTGTTCACGCGGCTGGTGAGCGATCCTCTGCGAGCGGTGGTCGGGTCCACCAAACCGGGGAAGGCCGTCTTCGGCAGTACAGACTTCGATGCGAAGAACCTCGACCTCAACGAGATGATCGACCTGGTCGAGCAGACGGACGCCGAGGACTTGGAATCGTCCGGCAAGGCCCTGTGGGATGCACGCGACGCCATCAAGGAGGCAGCGGACGAGCTTGACGGCCGTATCAACAAGGTCCGTTGGGTCGGACAGGCCGGCACGGCATTCCGCGAGTGGGGCGGTTCACTCGTCACGAGCACGCAAGACCTGAGTGACTTTGCCGGCAAGGCGGGCGATCAGATCACCGCTGCCGCGGTGGGGCTCGCGTCGGTACGCAAAGCCATGCCGGCGCGTGACCCGAATAACCGGAAGCGTCCTGAGAGCTTCACCGACGCCGAGAAGGCTGCGAACAAAGAAGACTACGACGCTGCCGTAAAGGTGGAGAAGGACCGCCAAGAGGCGATCAACCAGATGAATCGGTTGGCGTCCTACTATGCGGTCTCAAGTCAGCAGCTCCAGGTCTTGCAGGAGAATCCTCCGACGTTCAAGCCGATGCCGAATGTCGGGGTGCCTGAGCCTGAACGTTTGCCAGGCTCTGGTCCTGGCGGGTCTGCCTCATCGGGTGATGGCGCGGTGGCAGGCACAGGTCATCATGCGCAGGTTGAATCATCTGGGCGTGCAGGAACGTACGGCACAGGTGATGCACCGTCCCCTTCGACATCCGCCAAGGGGACGGTCACGTACCCCGACAGTCCTGTCGGCACGAACATCAACAGCGTCGGCACTCTGCCACCCACCACCACACCCGCGACGGGGCATACGCCGCCAGTCACCGGAACCCCACCCACGGTGAGCGGCCAACCCGGCGTGCTTGAGAATTACGGGCCTCAGATCCCGAATCGTGCGTCCGGCAGGACTACGGGCGGAACGAGCGGTCTTCGCACCCCTGCCTCCGCTCAGGGCCGCACTCAGCCCGGCTTGGCCAACTCCATCACGGGGCGCACCACGGGGCCGGGTGGCACGAGCCAGATGGGACGTCCCACGGCGACTGGCCAGCCGGTTGCCAGGGGGAACGGCTCCGGTTCGAAGCCGTTCCCGATGGGGCAGGGGGGCGTGACCGGTGGCACACCCCTCGCCAGCGGTACGACAGGACCACGAGCCAACGTCGGCCCGGCTACTGGCGCGGGTCGTGCGAACGGTGTGGTCGGGGGGCGGCCTGCGACCCCGGGTGGTACTGCGGCGAAGGGAGGGCCGAGGATTCCTCGTGGCACGGTGATCGGCGCTGGTCCGACGGCCAATCCCCGGCCGTCGACCGGTGGCCCCGGACAGCGTGGCGTCTTCGGAGCACCTCAGTCGAGCGTAAGGCCCGGTACTGGCGCTGGTGGTGCTTCTCGAGGCGGCACCACGGGCGGGTCTAAGCCTGTGAGTAGCAGCCCGACTGGGCGCAATTCCGCCATCCACGCGGAACGGAATGGCATGACGCGCGGTGGCACGGGCCTCGTGCGTGGGCCTGGTAACAAGGGCAAGCCTGGGGACGAGAGAAACGCGCAGGATGCAGCGCGTCCGGACAACTTGGTCGAAGGTGACGAGACCCACCTGCCCAACAAGCCCCGGCGCGATGTGCCGCCGGTCGTCAACTGAGCGCTAGCGAGGACTAACAACGCCATGAAGTCAGGGATCAGCCGACGAGCCGAGCGGGCTGCGCATCTCGCGACATGGTGCGGTAGACGAGTGCGTGCTGTGAGCGCGATCGTCGGCACCCTGGCTGCCGTGAGTGTGGGGCTGGCTCCGAATGCCGCTGCGGCTGACGCCCAGTCGAAGCAGTGGTACCTGGGGCCGATGCAGGTTGAGCAGATGTGGAAGGTCAGCAGAGGGGAGGGGGTCAAGGTCGCTGTCATCGACAGTGGCGTGAACGCGAATACACCCTCGCTGAAAGGACAAGTCCTCGTCGACGAAGTCCCCGAGGCGGTCAGCTTCCGTGCCACTGACGACTACTCGGGCCATGGCACCACCATGGCCGAATTGATTGCAGGTACGGGCGCGGGCGGGGGCCTCCAGGGACTGGCGCCTGGCGCAAAGATCGTCCCGTATCGAGTGCAGCTCGAAGGGCTCAAGGATGGGGCGGAGAAGGAGAAGACGCCCTTGTCCTGGGAGGCGCTGAAGGCGGCAGCTGACACCGACGCCAAGATCATCAACATGTCCATCGGGGGCATGACCAGTGAGGAGGGCGAAGCAGCGGTCAAATACGCTGCTTCAAAGGGCAAGCTACTCGTTGCCGCCGTAGGCAACGACGGTCATCCCGATATGCCGGCTGCTTACCCCTATGTAGTCGGTGCTGCGGCAGCTGACTCAACGCTCACCATAGCGAAGTTCTCGGAAGAATCGTCACAGGGCTTTGCCGACCTCGTGGCGCCCGGTGTAGCGATCCCTCGGTGGTGCGACGGGACATTCCGTGCGTACTGTGATGCAAGCGGAACGAGCCACTCGACCGCCCTCATCTCTGCCGCCGCCGCCCTGATCTGGTCCGCCCACCCCGACTGGACGGTCAACCAGGTCACCCGCGCCCTGATCGACACGGCTGGCCGCTCGTGGCCGAAGGACAAGCCGAGCAAGTACGCGGGCTATGGATTCATCCGCCCTCGCCTGGTGCTGGAGAACCCCAACTACGACGCAGGCGCACCGAACGTCGATCCGCTGGCGAAGGTGAACGGCGGAGATCTGTTGGCCAAGTCGGCGGACAAGGACGAGAAGGCCGACAAGACGTCGCCCTCCGCGTCCGCTTCTGCATCAGCTGCTTCACAGGCACCGGAAAAGGGTTCGACCGGCGGCACCTCGGCGGCAGGATCAAGCGCGGAATCCGCCGACGACAGCAACACCCTGTGGATCGCCCTGGGCGCCGCAGCCGCGGTGATCGTGATCGGGGGCGCCGGCGCGGCCGTCCTGCGGACACGGCGTGCGAGGTGACGTGATCAGCCGCCCGAACCGAGTGGCCAGATGCCTCATGGGTCACTGGGTACGGCCTCCACAGTGTCATCGCCCCGTTAGGCGATGACGCGGGACCAATCGACCAGAAAACAGCCAGAGGAAGGGAAGGCCGGTCATGGCTACGGACCAGAAACTTGAAGATGCAGCAGTAGTCAAGCTGCAGAAGCAGATGTACGAGAAGTACGAGAACATCCGGAAGCGTGTCCACGGGCTTCAGGGCGTCATCGACGGCCTCGAGGGTCAGTGGCACGGTATCGGTCGTGCCGAGTTCGACCGGAAGCAGTACGAGATCAACGAGTCGCTGAAGAACATCGGCGTCATCCTCGGCGATGTCATGGAAGCCATGACCACGGCGCGCAACATCAAGGACAGCAAGGAAGACGAGGTGCGCGCGTCGGTCAACCGGATCAACGTCAACGACGGGGCTCCGACGGTTCAGCCTTCTGCTTTCAACTCGATGTGAGACGCGCGGGAACCGAGGACATCGGTTCACGACATCGGGCATCGGTAGTTCACCGCACATCACCGGCACACGCGAGCGAGACGAGGTAGGCAGGCATGAGCCGTAACAATGACGGTCTTTCCGTCACTTATGACGGGCTGGACTTCGCGGCCACCACGATTGGTAACGAGGCGAAGCAGCTCGAGCAGGATCTGCAGGAGCTCCGGCAGATGGTCGAGAACAGTCGGCAGTACTGGGCGGGTCAGGCTCAGGGACAGTTCGGCGAGAAGCTGCGCCGCTGGGACAAGGAAGCCAACGACATCCACCAGGCCCTGATGGGCATTGGCCACGTCGTCGGCCAGTCCGGCGGTACCTACATGGAAGGCGACAAGAAGGCCGCCAGCTACTTCCTGTAGATCACGGTCAGTTCGCAGAGCAGTTCCGGGGTGGGCGTGCGCGGGAGACGCCCACCCCGTTGCGTTTCCGTCCGAGTCCGAGCGCCACCAATCCGTTGATCAACCTGGCAGCTTCATATCCGTACATCCGTGCCGCGCCGCAGATCGCTCCGCGAACGTCCGCAGGGCGGACAGGAGAAAGCTCTTCGTCGGCGCGGCGTACTCCGTCGCGTAGATTCTGAAGATCGCCCGCGCCTCACCTGGACATGCCGCGGTCGCCCACGCCAGGCCATGTGAGACACCGGAGTCTTCGTTCAGCGACCCCGGCTCATCCGTCGCTGATCGCAAGCGCTGTGCGTAGGGACCGTACGAAGCACTCAAGTAGTACAGCGCCTCATCCCGCGCCTTCGACTCGCCCAGCACGCAGCTCTCCACCGGCGCCGTGCTCGACTCGTCGACCTCTGCCTCCTGCATCCAGTCGATCCATTGGGATTCCGGGATGCGGATGCCCTTGCAGGTACCTGTTTCCTGGCCCGGTCCGAACATCGCCTTCGACGCCGACACCTTCGGGATGCGGCTGCCGAACTCCGCCTCGCAACGCCAGCGCTCGGCCGCGTTGCGGGCGGTCGCTGCCGCCAGTTCACCCATGGCGCGGGCTTCGGACGGATTCTCGTGCGACTCGTCCCCGGTGATGGAGACGGCCACAGAGGCGGGCCTGTTGTCGCAGGGCAGTACGACGGCAGTGTTGCGCAGGTCGGTGAAGCCGTGCCAGCCGCCGCCGAGGGGCGCGGGCGGGTAGTCGGATGAGACCATCCTCAGCATGTCCAGAATGCCGGAGTCGTATTCCCACCCGATCGCGGCATCGGGGATCAGTCCGATGTTCACGGTCAGATCGGCGACCTCGCATACGTGGTAGGAGTCGTCGCCGTAGCCTTCCCGCCGGTCCCCGGACAGGCCGACCTCTGTATTGAGGCTGGTGAAGACCGCGGACTCCTCGTACGGGATCAGGCCGTCGCAGTACGTGGCCAGCTTGTCCTCGTACCGCCAGCCTTTGCCCGTGTCGCTCAGGCGGTACCAGCTGTAGGCCGCCGTGAGAACGATCGCCACCGGGATGACGACGAAGACGGCGGCCCGCCGCAGACGTTTCACCGTCCGTGGCCTTCTGGCACCAACCCCACCTGAACCAACGGCTTCCCCCGCTTCCGCGACACGAACACACCCCGCCCCGCAGGCATAGCCCGAGGCCGTACCCCGCCCAGCAGGTCGCCTTCGCCCGGGTCACCGGCAAGTACCACACCTTGCGCCCCGAGCTCCTTCATGCGCTGCATGAACGGTTCGTAGCCGGCCCGGCCCGCGCCCGCCGTCGAGCGCGCGATGATGAAGCGCACGCCCACGTCGCGGGCGAACGGGAGCAGCTCTGTGAGTCCCGACAGTGGATTGCCGCTCGACGTGGACACCAGGTCGTAGTCGTCGATGACGATGTAGACCGTCGGGCCGCTCCACCAGCTGCGGTCGCGCAGCTGTTCCGGTGTGACGTCCGCCGTCGGTGTGCGGCGTTGCATCAGGTCGGCCAGGGCGTCCATGTGGTGCTGCATCTGGTTGGACATGGGGATGTACTCGGCCAGATGCGAGTTCGGCGTCACGCCGAGCAGGGAGCGCCGGTTGTCGACCACGAACAGCTTGCAGTCGTTGCCGTCGTAGCGCTCGGTGAGGCGTTGGATGAGCAGTTTCAGCAGGTTGGACTTGCCGGACTCGCTCTCGCCGAAGACGAGGAAGAACGGGTCCTGGTCGAAGTCCACGAACACCGGCTCGAGGTTGTCCTCGTCGAGCGCGAAGGCGATGCCGCGGTTCGGGAAGCGGTTGCCGGGTGGGAGGTGGGTCGCGGCGAACTCCCGGGGAAGCAGGCGCACTTCTGGGGCGCCCGGCTGCTGCCAGTGCCGTGAGACCTCGGCCGCGAGGGCCTGCGTCGCCTCGGCCAGGTCCGTGTCGGAGGACAGGCCGTCGATCCGCGGGACCGCCGCCATGAAGTGCTGCTTCTGCGGGGTCTGCCCGCGGCCCGGTACGCCGGTCGGCACATTGGCCGCGACCTTGCGGTCGAACTCGGAGTCCATGGGGTCGCCGAGCCGCAGCTCCAGGCGGTTCATCAGGTGGTCCTTGAGGTTGGAGCGGACCTCCATCGACCGCGAGGCGGTGAGGATCACGTGGATGCCGTAGCCGAGACCGCGCGCGGCGATGTCCACGACCACCGGCTCAAGGCCGTCGTAGTCCGAACGGAAGTTGCCCCAGCCGTCGATGACGAGGAAGACGTCGCCCCACGGCTGATCGGTCGTCGAGATCTCGCCACGCGCGCGGCGGGTGCGGAACTCCGCGATCGACGAGATGCCGGCGGTGCGGAAGTACTCCTCGCGGCGGGTCATGATGCCGTACACCTCGGCGACCGTACGCCGGACCTTCTCCGGGTCCAGGCGCGAGGCCACCCCGCCCACATGCGGCAGGCCCGCCACGGCCGACAGGCCGCCACCGCCGAAGTCGAGCCCGTAGAACTGCACTTCCTGCGGGGTGTGCGTGAGCGCGAACGAGGCGACGATCGAGCGCAGCAGGGTCGACTTGCCGGACTGCGGGCCGCCGAGGATCTGCATATGGCCGGCCGCGCCGCCGAAGTCGGTCCACAGCGGGTCGCGCCGCTGCTCGTACGGCTTGTCGACCAGGCCGACGGGGATGACCAGCCGGCCCGCGCCCTCATAGCCGGGCTGGGTGAGGCCGCGGCCCGGCACCGCGGCCAGGCCGGGCAGCAGTGCGTCCAGCGACGGCGGGCTGTCCAGCGGGGGCAGCCATACCTGGTGGGCCGCCGGGCCCTGCGCCTCCAGTCGCCGCACGATGACGTCGAGCACGGTGTCGGCGAGCGCGTCGTCCGGCTGGTCCGGCTCCTCCTCCGGACGCTGCTGCGGCACCGCCACGTACTGCACCGGGACCTGGGCGGCCGTGAACAGCACGGGCCGGCGGTCCACCGGGAGCGGACCGCCGTACGACGCCGCCTGCTGAGCGCTGGAGCGGTACACGCCGGAGACGTACGCCGCCTTGAAGCGGACCATTTCGTCCGTGCCGAACTTCAGGAAGCCGGAGCCGGGGACGTTCGGCAGCTCGTACGCGTCCGGGACGCCGATCGCGGCGCGCGACTCGGCCGCCGAGAACGTCCGCAGACCGATCCGGTACGACAGGTAGGTCTCCAGGCCGCGCAGGCGACCCTCCTCGAGGCGCTGGGAGGCAAGCAGCAGGTGCACGCCGAGCGACCGGCCGATGCGGCCGATCTGTACGAACATCTCGATGAAGTCCGGCTTCGCCGTGAGCAGTTCGCTGAACTCGTCGATCACCAGGACGAGCGAGGGGATCGGCTGCAGCGGGGCACCGGCCGCGCGGGCCTTCTCGTAGGCGTGGATGTTGGCGTAGTTGCCCGCGTCGCGCAGCATCTCCTGGCGGCGGTTGAGCTCACCGCGGATCGAGTCGCCCATGCGGTCGACGAGGGTCAGGTCGTCGGCGAGGTTGGTGATGACCGCGGCGACGTGCGGCATCTGGGCCATGCCCGCGAAGGTCGCACCGCCCTTGAAGTCCGCGAGGACGAAGTTCAGGGTCTCGGAGGAGTGGGTCACGGCAAGGCCGAGGACCAGGGTGCGCAGCAGCTCCGACTTGCCGGAACCGGTCGCACCGACGCACAGGCCGTGCGGGCCCATGCCCTCCTGCGCCGCCTCCTTGAGGTCGAGCATCACGGGCCGGCCGTCCTCGCCGACACCGATCGGCACCCGCAGCCGCTCGGACTGCGAGCGGGGCCGCCAGGTGCGCCTGGGGTCGACGGCTGCCGCGTCACCGAGGTTGAGCAGATCCGTGAACTCCAGGTTGGCGAGGAGCGGTTCGTCGTCGTCCCCGCCCGACGCCATCCGCAGCGGCGCCAGCTGCCGGGCCAGGGCCTCGGCCGCCTCGTACGACAGGACGTCGGGTGTGCCCTCGTAGACCATGCCGTGCGCCGACTCCAGGCGCAGCTCGCGCGGGTGTACGACGACGGAGAGGTCGCCGCGTCCGGACGTGAGGTCGCCGGGCACCACCTCGAGGACCGTGACGCCCTGCAGGCCCTCCGGGCTGGCCAGCAGCGAGGTCGGCGGCAGCGAGACGCCGTCGAGGACGACCACCACGTGCGGCTGCTCGGGAACCGGCGGCGCGGCCGGGTGGAAGCGCGGGCGGCCCTGGAGCCGGGCGTCCAGCAGCTCCTCCAGCTGGACCGGGTTGGTGGTGATCAGGCGCAGGCTGCCGGCGCCGTCCGCCTCGCCCCGCGCCTGTACGTGCGGCAGCCACTTGGCCCACTCCCACTCGGGTGCGGACTCGCGCGCGGTGGCGACGGCGATGACGAGGTCCTCGGGGGAGTGCAGCGAGGCGAGGGAGGCGGTCACCGCGCGCGCGGCGCCGCGCACGGTGACCGGCTCGCCGCTGATCGACACGTGGTAGAAGGCGCGCAGCGAGACCGCCATCGGCAGGTCCTCGAGGGTGCTGTGCGTGGCCAGGAAGCGCTGCATGGCGCCCGCCGTGAGCGGCTCCAGCTGGTCCACCGGCGCGCTCTGCGGCGGGATCAGGGGGGTGGCCAGGGCCTGCGCCCCGAGGCCCACGCGCACCTGCCCGAAGTCCTCGTCACCGGCGCGGCGTTCCCACACCCGGCTGCCTTCGGCGACCAGCGCCCACAGTTGCTCCGGCGAAGGGTGCAGGTAGTACTGGGTGTCGCGCTGGGCCTTGGCGGTCTTCTGGGCATCGCGGCGGGTCTGCGACAGATACCGGAGGTAGTCGCGGCGGATGTCGGCCAACTGACCCTGGTTGCCCCGCCGGTAGCGGATCAGCATCGCGACGCCCATGGCGATCGTCGAGGCGATCATCACCATGCCCATGATCTTCATGAAGGGCTGGGCCTGGGGGTTGAAGAAGAACACCACGGACCCGCCCATGCCGAGCATGGGCAGGAGCTGCATCAGGGCGCCTTCCTGCTGCCCGCGCGGGAGCTCCGGCGGTGGCTGCAGCACGACCTCGTCCGTGGGCACTCCCTTGGGCAGTGCCCGCGGTGGGCGCTTGACGACGATGTGGCTCACTTCGCACCAATTCCCTTGCTGCACCGATCCGTTCCGTCCGCCGCCCCGTGTCCGGCGAACGTCGATCGTGCAGCGCGATCCTACTGACAACCACTGACAACGGCGGGCGGTAGGGTGCCCGTGAGACGTATGAGCAGTTGCGAATCGACCCGGGAAAAACGGGCAATCCGCAACGCTTCGATACGAGTGCTCCCCGCTGATCCCGGGCAACGCGGCGCATGTGACCGGCGGCGCGGGCAGCGGGGCGCAACGTACACGGGATCTTTACCGGCGGTCGCGCGCTCGGTGCCGCGACCGCCGCCACCACCGACGAGGGGGAACAGCAGGTGAGCATGACGGCCTCCGCGCCGGCCGGCGCGACCGGCGGAGCGGGCACCGGAGCCCCTTCCGGGGCGGGAACCGGGTTCGGGTTCTGCCGGGTCACCATCGTGGCGCCCGACAGCCGCATCGACGTGGCGCTGCCCGACGACGTACCGGTCGCCGACCTCTACCCGGAGATCCTTCGGCTCTCCCGGCAGAGCCCCGCCGAGGGCGCCCCGGTCGGCTACCACCTCGTACGCCGTGACGGCACCGTCCTCGACGGTTCCCGCTCCTTCGCCGCCCAACGCATCCTCGACGGCGAGCTGCTGACGCTGCGTCCGTTCGCCGAGTCGCTGCCACCCGCGGTCTTCGACGACGTCTCCGAGGCCGTCGCCTCCGCCGTCACACAGGACCGCACGCTGTGGAGCGGCGCGCTCACCCGCGCCGCCGGCCTGGTCGCGGGCGGGATCCTGCCCGCGCTGCTCGCCTTCGTGGTCTGGAGCTCCCAGATCCGTCACGACATGCACAGCCTCCAGGGCATCCTCGCCGCCGTCACCGGTGTCCTGCTGACCACCATCGCGTGCGTCCGCGCGCGGGTGTACGACGACCGGGGGTCGGCGATCGCCCTGGGGCTCGGCGCCCTGCCGAACATCGCCGTGGCGGGCTCCGGACTGCTGCCGTTGTCGGAGGGGCAGGGCATCGGACGGCTGCAGTTCCTGCTCGCGTGCGCGGCGGTGCTCGTCGCCTCCGTCGTCCTCACGCTGGTGTCGCCGGGCGGTGACGGCCCCTTCGTGGCGTTCGTGTTCGCCGCCACGATTGGTCTGCTCACCACGTTCGTCGCGATCCTCACGGATCTGAAGCCCATCGAGACGGCCGCCGTCTGCGCCCCGCTCGCGGTCTGTGCCCTCGCCTTCCTGCCCGGCCTGTCCATGCGCTTCGCGCGGCTGCCCATCGGCTTCGAACCGCCCAACCCCGCACGCGGTTACACGACGGAGGAGACCGCCGCGCAGGAGCCCGTCGACGCCGAGCGCATCGCCGCCCAGGCCCGCCGCGGCCACGAACTCCTCGTCGGCCTCGTCGGCGGGTGTGCGCTCGTCACGGTCGGCGCGTCGATCGTCCTCGGCTTCTCCAGCAACGTGTGGGCGCAGCTCCTCGCCCTGGCCACGGGCGTCGCCATGCTGATGCGGGCCCACCTGTTCCGTTACACCGCGCAGGTCGGCGCCACGCTCGCCGCCGGTCTCGCCGCCCTCGTCTTCCTCGGCCTCGGGCTCGCCCTGAACCCGCCCGTGGAATACTGGCGTGACGCCCTCCAGGGCGACACCGCCGGCCTCGACATCCGCACGGTCTGGCTCGCCGCCGCCATCGCCGGGGCCACCGCACTGGTGACCGCGATCGGCCTGATCACCCCGCGCAGCGGTGTCACCCCCTTCTGGGGGCGCTTCATGGAGATCGCCGAGACCTTCGTCCTGCTGACCCTGGTCCCTCTGGCGCTCGCCGTGTTCGACGTGTACGCGTCCGCCCGGTCCATGGCCGGCAACTGAAGCCGACAGTGGGGGCGGCACACGCGCGTGCCGCCCCCACTGTCGTTTCACTCCGACGCAAGCCCGCCATTGTGCGGCGCCGGCTCCAGGTCGAACTCCCCGTCCCGCGCGCCCAGTACGAACGCCCGCCACTCCGCCTCCGTGTACCGCAGCACGGTGTCGGGGTCGAGGGACGAGCGCATGGCCACCGCGCCACCGGGGAGATAGGCGATCTCGACGCGCTCCTCGTGCTCCTCCGTGCCCGGCGCGCTGTGCCACTCGACGTCCGAGATGTCGAGCGCGTAGAGCTCGTCCCGCTCCCGCTCCTTGCGCGCCTTCATCTCCGCTTCCGTCTCCGCCATGCCGAAGCGACCCCTTCCCGACGTACGAACGATCCGATCACTCACCCTAGTGGCCGAGCCCGGGCCGGCCGGGCGGTTCGGGGAGCGGGGGACAGGCGGTCACCAGCTGCTGGTACCCTGAGTGACGGCCGTTTGTGTACGCACCCCCGGAGCGCCGCTCTGGAGGCCGCGCCCAGCGGATCCCCGCCTCCCGAGTAACGGAAGCTCTCCCGCGATGAAGACCGGGGGCACTCGGTGGCCACTCACAGACTATGAGGAGTACGCGTGTCGCTCGACGCCGCTACGAAGAAGCAGATCATCTCCGAGTTCGGTACCAAGGAGGGTGACACCGGCTCCCCCGAGGTCCAGGTCGCTCTGCTGTCCCGTCGGATCTCCGACCTGACGGAGCACCTCAAGACCCACAAGCACGACCACCACTCCCGCCGTGGTCTGCTGATCCTGGTCGGTCAGCGCCGCCGGCTGCTGCAGTACCTCGCCAAGAAGGACATCCAGCGCTTCCGTGCGCTGGTCGACCGCCTCGGCATCCGCCGCGGTGCGGCGGGCGCCAAGTAAGACGCCGTGAAGGGAGCGGTTCCCACTGCTGAGGGGGCCGCTCCCTTTGCCGTACGTGCGGAAACGTGCGCAGTGTCACTGCCCCTTTGTAGTGTGGTAGCACAACGCAAGACGTACGACACAGCGTGATGCCGCGTACCAACAGGGGTACGGCGGGATCACAAGACGAACGAGGAGAAGCGCACCTCGCCGCCGCCGGTCCTCGGTAGTGGCCCCCGGGGGGAAGCGAGCCCCGGGTGCTTCGATCGAAGACCGGCCCGCACCAGACGGCGCGCTTCTCCGCCACCGTCCCCCCGCCATCACGGGCGAGGAGGGACGAAGACGAGGAGAAAACACTAGTGGAGAACGAGACCCACTACGCCGAGGCCGTCATCGACAACGGCGCCTTCGGCACCCGCACCATCCGCTTCGAGACGGGCCGCCTGGCCAAGCAGGCCGCCGGTTCCGCCGTGGCGTACCTGGACGACGACACCATGGTGCTGTCGGCCACCACCGCCTCCAAGCAGCCCAAGGACCAGCTGGACTTCTTCCCGCTGACGGTCGACGTCGAGGAGCGGATGTACGCGGCCGGGAAGATCCCCGGTTCCTTCTTCCGCCGTGAGGGCCGGCCCTCCGAGGACGCCATCCTCACCTGCCGCCTCATCGACCGTCCGCTGCGTCCTTCGTTCAAGAAGGGCCTGCGGAACGAGATCCAGGTCGTCGCGACCATCATGGCGCTCAACCCCGACCACCTGTACGACGTCGTGGCGATCAACGCCGCCTCCGCGTCCACGCAGCTGGCCGGTCTGCCCTTCTCCGGCCCGATCGGCGGCGTCCGCGTCGCGCTGATCCGCGGCCAGTGGGTGGCCTTCCCGACGCACACCGAGCTCGAGGACGCCGTCTTCGACATGGTCGTCGCGGGCCGCACCCTGGAGGACGGCGACGTCGCGATCATGATGGTCGAGGCCGAGGCCACCGACAAGACCATCAAGCTGGTCGAGGGCGGCGCCGAGGCGCCGACCGAGGAGATCGTCGCCGCCGGTCTGGACGCTGCGAAGCCGTTCATCAAGGTCCTGTGCAAGGCCCAGGCCGACCTCGCCGCGAAGGCCGCCAAGCCGACCGCCGAGTTCCCGATCTTCCTCGACTACCAGGACGACGTCCTGGAGGCGCTGACCGCAGCCGTCCGCCCGGAGCTTGCCTCCGCGCTGACCATCGCGGGCAAGCAGGAGCGCGAGAGCGAGCTCGACCGCGTCAAGGCGCTCGCCGCCGAGAAGCTGCTGCCGGAGTTCGAGGGCCGCGAGAAGGAGATCTCCGCCGCGTACCGGTCGCTGACCAAGCAGCTGGTCCGTGAGCGCGTGATCAAGGAGAAGAAGCGCATCGACGGCCGCGGTGTCACCGACATCCGCACGCTGGCCGCCGAGGTCGAGGCCATCCCGCGGGTGCACGGTTCCGCGCTGTTCGAGCGTGGCGAGACCCAGATCCTGGGCGTCACCACCCTCAACATGCTCCGCATGGAGCAGCAGCTGGACACCCTCTCCCCGGTGACCCGCAAGCGCTACATGCACAACTACAACTTCCCGCCGTACTCCACCGGCGAGACCGGCCGCGTCGGCTCCCCCAAGCGCCGCGAGATCGGCCACGGCGCCCTCGCCGAGCGTGCGCTCGTGCCGGTGCTGCCGACGCGCGAGGAGTTCCCGTACGCGATCCGTCAGGTGTCCGAGGCCCTCGGCTCCAACGGCTCGACGTCCATGGGTTCGGTCTGCGCCTCCACCATGTCGCTGCTGAACGCCGGTGTGCCGCTGAAGGCCCCGGTCGCCGGCATCGCCATGGGCCTGATCTCCCAGGAGATCGACGGCGAGACGCACTACGTCACCCTCACCGACATCCTCGGTGCGGAGGACGCCTTCGGCGACATGGACTTCAAGGTCGCCGGCACCAAGGAGTTCGTGACCGCCCTCCAGCTCGACACCAAGCTGGACGGCATCCCGGCCTCCGTGCTCGCCGCCGCCCTGAAGCAGGCCCGCGACGCCCGGCTCCACATCCTCGACGTGATGATGGAGGCCATCGACCGGCCCGACGAGATGTCCCCGAACGCGCCGCGGATCATCACCGTGAAGATCCCGGTCGACAAGATCGGTGAGGTCATCGGTCCCAAGGGCAAGATGATCAACCAGATCCAGGAGGACACGGGCGCCGAGATCACCATCGAGGACGACGGCACGATCTACATCGGTGCCGCCGACGGCCCGTCCGCCGAGGCCGCCCGCACCACGATCAACGGCATCGCCAACCCGACGATGCCCGAGGTCGGCGAGCGCTACCTGGGCACGGTCGTGAAGACGACCACCTTCGGTGCCTTCGTCTCCCTGCTCCCGGGCAAGGACGGCCTGCTGCACATCTCGCAGATCCGTAAGCTGGCCGGCGGCAAGCGCGTGGAGAACGTCGAGGACGTCCTCGGCGTGGGCCACAAGGTCCAGGTCGAGATCGCCGAGATCGACTCCCGCGGCAAGCTCTCCCTCATCCCCGTGATCGAGGGCGAGGAAGCTGCCGAGGACAAGAAGGACGACGCCGACCAGTGACGTCCCGTAGCTCCAAGGCGACGGCCCGCACCTCTTCGGAGGCGCGGGCCGTCGCCCGTACCCAAACCCTCATCAAGGGCACGAACGGTATCGGCACCGTCCGCAAGACCACCCTCCCCGGGGGCCTGCGCGTCGTCACCGAGACCCTGCCCTCCGTGCGCTCCGCCACGTTCGGCATCTGGGCGCACGTCGGCTCCCGCGACGAGACCCGGTCCCTCAACGGCGCCACGCACTACCTGGAGCACCTGCTCTTCAAGGGCACGCAGAGAAGAAGCGCCCTGGACATCTCCTCCGCCCTCGACGCCGTCGGCGGCGAGATGAACGCGTTCACGGCGAAGGAGTACACGTGCTACTACGCGCGCGTCCTCGACGCCGATCTGCCGCTCGCCATAGACGTCGTCTGCGACATGCTCACCGGCTCGCTGATCCTCGAGGAGGACGTCAACATCGAGCGCGGCGCCATCCTCGAAGAGATCGCGATGACCGAGGACGACCCGGGCGACTGCGTGCACGACCTGTTCGCGCACACCATGTTCGGCGACAACCCCCTCGGCCGCCCGGTCCTGGGCACGGTCGACACGGTCAACGCCCTCACCGCCGACCGCATCCGCCGCTTCTACAAGAAGCACTACGACCCGACCCACCTCGTGGTCGCCTGCGCCGGCAACATCGACCACAACAAGGTCGTACGCCAGGTCCGCGCCGCCTTCGAGAAGGCCGGCGCCCTCACGGACCCCGACGCCACGCCCCTCGCCCCGCGCGACGGCCGTCGCGCCATCCGCACCGCCGGCCGCGTCGAGCTGCTCGGCCGCAAGACCGAGCAGGCCCATGTCGTGCTCGGCATGCCCGGCCTGGCCCGCACCGACGAGCGCCGCTGGGCCCTGGGCGTGCTGAACACCGCGCTCGGCGGCGGCATGTCGTCCCGCCTCTTCCAGGAGGTCCGCGAGAAGCGCGGCCTGGCCTACAGCGTGTACTCGTACACCTCCGGCTTCGCCGACTGCGGCCTGTTCGGCGTGTACGCGGGCTGCCGGCCCTCGCAGGTCCACGACGTGCTGAAGATCTGCCGCGACGAACTCGACCACGTCGCCGAACACGGCCTGCCCGAGGACGAGATCGACCGCGCCATCGGCCAGCTCCGCGGCTCCACGGTCCTCGGCATGGAGGACACCGGCGCGCTGATGAACCGCATCGGCAAGAGCGAGGTGTGCTGGGGCGAGCAGATGTCCGTCGACGACATGCTGGCCCGGATAGCCTCGGTCACCCCGGACGACGTCCGCTCGGTGGCCCGCGAGATTCTGGGACAACGGCCCTCCCTGTCGGTCATCGGCCCGCTGAAGGACAAACAGGCGTCCCGGCTGCACGAGGCCGTCGCCTGACCCCCTGTATCCGTAAGGAAGCAAGATCATGAGCAAGCTGCGCGTGGCGGTCCTCGGTGCCAAGGGCCGGATCGGTTCGGAGGCGGTACGAGCCGTCGAGGCCGCCGAGGACATGGAGCTGGTCGCCGCCCTCGGCCGGGGCGACAAGCTGGAGACGCTGGCCGAGACCGGCGCCCAGGTGGCCGTCGAGCTGACCACCCCCGCCTCGGTGATGGGCAACCTCGACTTCTGCGTACGGCATGGCATCCATGCCGTCGTCGGTACGACCGGCTGGACCGACGAGCGCCTCGCGCAGCTCAGGGGCTGGCTGGCCCAGTCCCCGGAGACCGGCGTGCTGATCGCGCCGAACTTCTCCATCGGCGCCGTGCTCACCATGAAGTTCGCGCAGATCGCCGCACCCTGGTTCGAGTCCGTCGAGGTCGTCGAGCTGCACCACCCGAACAAGGTCGACGCCCCCAGCGGCACCGCCACCCGCACCGCCCAGCTCATCGCCGAGGCCCGCCGTGCGGCCGGCACCGCCCCGGCGCCGGACGCCACTGTCACGGCCCTGGACGGGGCGCGCGGCGCCGACGTCGACGGCGTTCCCGTGCACGCCGTCCGCCTGCGCGGTCTGCTCGCGCACCAAGAGGTGCTGCTCGGCGGCGAGGGCGAGACCCTCACCATCCGGCACGACTCCCTGCACCACAGCAGCTTCATGCCGGGCATCCTGCTGGGCGCGCGCCGCGTGGTGACCACTCCGGGCCTGACCTTCGGCCTGGAAAACTTCCTGGACATGAGCTGACGCGAACCATGCGAGCCAAGCTGTCCTACGCCCTCACGGCCGCCGTCCTGGTCTTCTACTTCGTCCTGGTCGGCAGCCGCGGGGTGCTGCTCATCAAGACCGGCACGTTCCTCACTGTCACCTTCGGTGTCGCGGTGCTGATCCTGCCGGTGATCGGCCTGTGGTTCCTGTGGAAGAACACCCAGTTCGTCCGTAGGGCCAACCAGCTCGCCGCCGAACTCGACGCCGAGGGCGGCCTGCCCGTCGACGAGCTGAAGCGCATGCCCAGCGGCCGTATCGACCGCGACTCGGCCGACGAGGTCTTCGCCCGGCGCAAGGCCGAGACGGAGGCGGCGCCGGACGACTGGCGTGCCTGGTTCCGCCTTGCCGTTGCCTACCACGACGCCCGCGACACCCCACGCGCCCGCAAGGCGATGCAACGGGCGATCGCCCTGCACGAGGGCAGGACGCCTTCCAGCGCCTGAGCCGGAGAGTCAGGCGCCCCGCCGATACTCGTCGGCCCACGCCTCCACCGAGTCCGACGCACGGTCGAACGCCCCGGGCCGCGCCAGGAAGTCGGCGTTGTGCGTGGTCATCAGCGGCGGCACGTCGTCCGCGGCCCGGTCCTTGCGCACGAGGAGCAGGGCCTGACCCTGCACGGTGCGCGGAAGCCCGAGCCAGCGCACCGGCTGCTGAACCGTCCGCACGGCGACGACCTGGTCCCACCGCACCGTACGCGTGAGGAGGAAGCCCACGTGCCGCAGCCCGTGGGCGCTCACCCACACGCCCATGCGCAGCAGCCGCAGGGCACCGGCAATGACCACCAGCGCGATGCCGAACACCACCCCGGCGGACGGCAGCGTGCCGGTCAGGGCGATGATCACCGCGGCGAACAGCACGTACGAGGCGAGCAGCAGCCAGATCGCGGCCGTGCCCACGCGCCAGGGCCCGGGACGGTAGGGCCGCCGCCAGCGGTCGCGATCGTCGAACGGCAGCGCGACGTCGTCCGCTGCGTCGAAGGTGCGGTCGGCCGTCAGGAAGGGCAGGGGCACGGCTGGTCCTCACTCAATCCATGCATGGGCTGTGCCGGTGAGGTTATCGACCTGCGCCCCCGCTCACCACCCTGGGGGGTCCGTCCGAGTCGGCTCCGGCTCAGCGCCCTTCGGACGCCTGGGACTGCTGCAGGTGCTCGGCCGAGTGGTCGACCTCCAGCGCCGGCATGCCGATCACCAGGGAACCCACCAGCCCAGCGACGATGGTGAGCCCCATGAGCCAACGCCCGGCTATCTGCCCGGCGGTGGCCCGCTCGCGGGGCGGGGGAGTGACGTTGCTACGGAACCTGTCGGCTTCGGCGAGGAAGGCGAACGGCACGGGTTCGCGCCGACGGAACATCGGTGCTGCTTCTCCTCTCAGGGGTCGAACGCATCGCTGTCACCAACACAGACGAGCGAGTGCCCCAAAAGGTGCCCGGTTTCGCCGAATTCGCAGAAGTTGCCGATGTTCGCCGACGAATGTCGCGGCCCGGCACCGAACGCCCCGATGTCAGTGCCGGGCCGTAGAGTGGGCGCCGCCCGAGAGAAGTGGATGGAAGGGACCCTCCAAGCCGTGACCGACACCCCCGCCGACGCACCCCAGGAAGCCCCGGACCTCAAGCCGAGCTTCCGCAGCGACGTCACCGTCGAGCTGGTCAAGCACACCGCCTCGGACGCCGACGTGCTGTTCGCCGCCCGCGTCTCGACCGCCGGCGAGCAGTCCCTGGACGAGCTGAACAAGGACCCGGAGCGCTCCAAGGGCCTGATCAACTACCTGATGCGGGACCGGCACGGCAGCCCCTTCGAGCACAACTCGATGACGTTCTTCATCAGCGCCCCGATCTTCGTCTTCCGCGAGTTCATGCGGCACCGCGTGGGCTGGTCGTACAACGAGGAGAGCGGCCGTTACCGCGAGCTCCAGCCGGTGTTCTACGTCCCCGACGAGTCCCGCAAGCTGGTCCAGGAGGGCCGCCCGGGCAAGTACCGGTTCGTCGAGGGCACTCAGGCCCAGCAGGAGCTGGTCGGCCGCGTCATGGAGGACTCGTACCGCCAGGCCTACGAGGCCTACCAGGAGATGCTCGCCGCCGGCGTCGCCCGCGAGGTCGCCCGCGCGGTCCTCCCGGTCGGCCTGTACTCCTCGATGTACGCCACGTGCAACGCCCGCTCGCTGATGCACTTCCTCGGTCTGCGCACCCAGCATGAGCTGGCCAAGGTCCCGTCCTTCCCGCAGCGTGAGATCGAGATGGTCGGCGAGAAGATGGAGGCCGAGTGGGCCGGTCTCATGCCGCTCACGCATGCCGCCTTCAACGCCAACGGCCGCGTGGCGCCGTAACGCACATGCGCTTCCCCGCTCGCCGAGCACAGATGTACGGACCAGCCGGGCGAAGTGTCCGTATTGCGGCATTTGGAGAAGTTCATCTAGCCTGATCAAACGGACCCGGCACTGCTTGAACCCCCGAGCAGGCAGTGCCGGGCTCCATCTTTGTCCTGACTTATCCGGCCCCCCGAGGGCAGCCCCCGCCGTGAGCAACGAGTAGCGTGTAACCCATGGCTCCGACCTCCACTCCGCAGACCCCCTTCGGGCGGGTCCTCACCGCCATGGTCACGCCCTTCACGGCGGACGGCGCACTTGACCTAGACGGCGCGCAGCGGCTCGCCACGCACCTGGTGGACGCAGGCAACGACGGCCTGATCATCAACGGCACCACCGGCGAGTCCCCTACCACGAGCGACGCGGAGAAATCGGACCTCGTACGAGCGGTCCTGGAGGCCGTGGGCGACCGCGCCCACATCGTCGCCGGTGTCGGCACCAACGACACCCACCACAGCATCGAGCTGGCCCGCGCCGCCGAGAAGACCGGCGCGCACGGCCTCCTCGTCGTCACGCCGTACTACAACAAGCCCCCGCAGGAAGGCCTCTACCGGCACTTCAAGGCCGTCGCCAACGCCACCGAGCTGCCGGTCATGCTGTACGACATCCCCGGCCGCAGCGGCGTCCCGATCAACACGGAGACGCTGGTCCGCCTCGCCGAGCACCCGCGGATCGTTGCCAACAAGGACGCCAAGGGCGACCTCGGCCGCGCCAGCTGGGCCATCGCCCGGTCAGGCCTCGCCTGGTACTCCGGCGACGACATGCTCAACCTGCCGCTGCTCTCCGTGGGCGCGGTCGGGTTCGTCTCCGTCGTCGGCCATGTCGTCACGCCCGAACTGCGCGAGCTGGTCGAGGCCTACACGACGGGCGATGTCCAGAAGGCCACCGAGATCCACCAGAAGCTGCTCCCGGTCTACACCGGCATGTTCCGCACCCAGGGCGTCATGACCACCAAGGCCGCCCTCGCCCTCCAGGGCCTGCCCGGCGGCCCCCTGCGTCCGCCCATGGTCGAACTCACGGCCCAGGAGATCGAGCAGCTCAAGATCGATCTTGCTGCCGGCGGGGTACAGCTCTGACATCAGACTTCGCCCGACCGGGCGTGTACGGACTTCACAACTGAATACGCGGGCCACCGGTGCCTGCACCCCACAACGACAACTGCTTCTGCACGAACGTCACGCGCGCCACGTGCCCAACCGGTACGTGGCGCGCGTGGTGAGGAGAGTCTTTTGAGTCATCCGCATCCTGAACTCGGCTCGCCCCCGCCGCTCCCCGAAGGCGGCCTGCGGGTCACCCCGCTCGGCGGCCTCGGCGAGATCGGCCGGAACATGACGGTCTTCGAGTACGGCGGCCGCCTGCTGATCGTCGACTGCGGAGTGCTCTTCCCCGAGGAGGAGCAGCCCGGAATCGACCTGATCCTGCCGGACTTCACCTCCATCCGGGACCGCCTCGACGACATCGAGGGCATCGTCCTCACCCACGGCCACGAGGACCACATCGGCGGCGTCCCGTTCCTGCTCCGCGAGAAGCCGGACATCCCACTGATCGGCTCCAAGCTGACCCTCGCTCTCATCGAGGCCAAGCTTCAGGAACACCGCATCCGGCCGTACACCCTCGAGGTGGCGGAGGGCCACCGGGAGCGCATCGGCCCGTTCGACTGCGAGTTCGTCGCGGTCAACCACTCCATCCCCGACGCCCTGGCCGTGGCCATCCGCACCCCTGCGGGCATGGTCGTCCACACCGGCGACTTCAAGATGGACCAGCTCCCGCTGGACAACCGCCTCACCGACCTGCACGCCTTCGCGCGGCTGAGCGAGGAGGGCATCGACCTCCTCCTCAGCGACTCCACGAACGCCGAGGTCCCCGGCTTCACCTCGCACGAGCGCGACATCTCCAACGTCCTGCGCCAGGTCTTCGCGTCCGCCCGCAAGCGGATCATCGTGGCGAGCTTCGCCAGCCACGTCCACCGCATCCAGCAGATTCTGGACGCGGCCCACGAGTACGGCCGCAGGGTGGCCTTCGTCGGCCGCTCCATGGTCCGCAACATGGGCATCGCCAGGGACCTCGGCTACCTGAAGGTCCCCCCGGGCCTGGTGGTCGACGTCCGGACACTCGACGACCTGCCGGACAACGAGGTGGTCCTGGTCTGCACGGGCTCACAGGGCGAGCCGATGGCGGCCCTGTCCCGCATGGCCAACAGGGATCACCAGATCCGCATCGTCGACGGCGACACGGTCATCCTGGCGTCGTCCCTCATCCCCGGCAACGAGAACGCGGTCTACCGCGTCATCAACGGTCTCACCCGCTGGGGCGCCAACGTCGTCCACAAGGGCAACGCCAAGGTCCACGTCTCCGGCCACGCGTCGGCGGGCGAGCTCCTGTACTTCTACAACATCTGCAGGCCGCGCAACCTGATGCCGGTCCACGGCGAATGGCGCCACCTGCGGGCCAACGCGGAACTCGGTGCCCTGACCGGTGTTCCCCACGACCGCATCGTGATCGCCGAGGACGGAGTCGCCGTCGACCTCATCGAGGGCAAGGCGAAGATCTCCGGCAAGGTTCAGGCGGGCTACGTGTACGTCGACGGCCTCTCGGTCGGCGACGTCGGCGAGCCGGCCCTCAAGGACCGCAGGATCCTCGGTGAGGAGGGCATCATCTCGGTCTTCGTCGTCATGGACTCGTCCACCGGCAAGATCACGGGCGGCCCACATGTCCAGGCCCGCGGCTCGGGCATCGAGGACGCGGCCTTCGTCGATGTCATCCCGAAGATCACGGAGACACTGGAGCGCTCGGCCCAGGACGGCGTCGTCGAGCCCCACCAGCTGCAGCAACTCATCCGCCGCACGCTGGGCAAGTGGGTCTCCGACACGTATCGGCGCAGGCCGATGATCCTCCCGGTCGTCGTGGAGGTCTGACCCGGGTCCGACCCCTCGTACGCGTGAACCAGGAGCGGGGGGGGGGGGGGGGTGTGATTGTGGCGGTGAGGGACGAACGGGGAGGGCGACCTCCACCACGGGCAAGCGGGTGGGCGGGAGCAGGCGGGGACATAGACGGGGAGAGTGG